>JAIEMU010000123.1 GCA_019751895.1 Sphingobacteriaceae bacterium
ACATCTGGGCTGTCAAATAGTCCAAAATCTTGATTAATTCCTTTTTCTTGAATAAAAGTATGATTTAAGTTCCATTCTATTTGTGGGTTTTCAAAGTTGTCGGTATAAGCACCATAACCACAAAAAGTAGTTTTACAATCTTTGTTTTTCTCTTGCAGTTTTTTTAAATAAACTTTATCAAGAATTACCCCTTCTAAAAAATACCAATTGTCGTTTATACTTACCTCAACCCAACTGTGTAGGATATTTTTTGGCGACAAATGATACCAAATACCCGTTATCGCTCCTTTTTGCAAGGCTTTATCAATCGTAAAACCGTGTATTCTATTCGGAATGCCCGACGCCCGCAATAGCGCCATGAGTAAGGTAGCTTTGGTGTTACATTGCCCGTAACCATCTTCTAAAACCTGTGTAGCAGTGATGTTGTCAGCTATGTTGTAACCGAATTTTATTTCATCCCTCACAAAATTGTAAATCGACTTTACACGTTCTATGGTTTCCATTTCTAACCATTTTTTGCGTTTTATCAACGATTGTATGGCGTTTTCAGAATAGTTTAATATTGGGGTTTCTTTTAGGTAATTAGTCATTATTTTTTTTTGTGTAATTTCGTTAGTTACTCAAAATTCTCCCCAACACCCCATATTTTTTCGGATTTAAAAAACGAATGCTTTGGCTTTTTTTTATTTGATACAAACTATCTGGGAAATAAATCAAAGTGTCTTGTGAGTGGTAGAGTATGTTTTTTGTTGATAAATAAACCCTTACTTCGCTCACTTTGTTATTTTTGGTTACCACAAACAATTTTTTAATTGCTATTTTCTCAGCGTTGCTGATGTAGCTCGTACTGTCGTTTTGGATTTTGGTTACAAAACTTCCTTTCCAAGCTTTTTTGTTGATGTCGGCTTGACTAAAAACAGATAATTCTGCCGCCCAATCTTTGATTTTAACTTTTTTGGTTTCGGTTTTTTCGTTTACGGATACCGTTTTTTCTACCCAAATTTGTTTAGCATTCAATCGCTTTGCTTCTGCGTTGAAGTAATTTTCTAAACTAAAATAAAGTGGCTTTTGGGTTGTTATTTTTTCATTTTTTGCGTCGCAAGCCATTAATAGGGTGACGAAAAAAATAAGTGTGATTTTTTTCATGTCTTATGCCAAACAATTACCTGTCATCGAATTAGGAATTTCAATCCCCATTAATTTCAAAATAGTAGGAGCTACATCGCCCAATTTTCCATTTTTTATTGTTTTCACGTCTTTGTCAATGATGATGCAAGGCACTAAATTGGTGGTATGCGCTGTATTCACACTTCCATCTTGGTTTTGCATAAATTCGGCATTGCCATGGTCGGCAAGGATGATAAACGAATAGCCATTTTCGATGCCCGTTTTTACAACTTCCTGAGCGCAGCGATCGGTGGTTTCTACGGCTTTTACCACGGCATCAAACACACCTGTGTGTCCCACCATATCGGGGTTGGCGAAGTTTAAACAAATAAAATCAGCCCATTTGGTTTTCAATTCCGCACAAATGGCATCGCTAATACCTTGCGCACTCATTTCAGGTTGCAGGTCGTAGGTTGCCACTTTAGGCGAAGGAATTAAAATTCTTTTTTCGTTCTTAAATTCTTTTTCTCTACCACCAGAAAAGAAAAAAGTAACATGAGGATATTTTTCGGTTTCGGCAATGCGAATTTGATTTTTATGGTTTTTTTCTAGTATTTCTCCCAATGTTTCGCTCAAATCATCTTTGGTAAAAATTACATTCACGTTTTCAAAACTTTCATCATAGGTGGTCATCGTTACATAATGCAAAGGCATTTTTTTGATGCCAAAATCAGGATAATCTTGTTGGCACAAAGCCGAAGTAATTTCTCTTCCTCTATCGGTGCGGTAGTTGAAACAAATCACTACGTCATCGGCTTTGATGGTTGCCACAGGCGCATTATTTTCAGTCAAGATGAGCGGTTTTATAAATTCATCGCTTACGTTTTCGTGATAAGATTTTTGGATAGAAGCCTCAATATCTGTCGTTTTTTCGCCAATTCCATTCACCATTGTGTCGTAAGCAATTTTCACCCTTTCCCAACGGTTGTCTCTATCCATGGCAAAGTATCTGCCTACTACGCTAGCCAATTTTCCAGCACTATTTTTTAAATGAAGATTCAATTCTTTCACAAAGCCCAAACCACCATTTGGATCGGTATCTCTACCATCTAAAAAAGCATGAACAAACACATCTTTCAACTCATTTTCTTTGGCAATGTCGCATAACGCTTTCAAATGATTGATGTGTGCATGAACACCACCGTCCGATAGCAAGCCCATAAAATGAACCGCTTTGTTGTTTTTCTTAGCATAATCAAATGCGTTTAACAAGGTGATATTCTGCGCTAAACTTTTATCTTCAATGGCTTTATTTATTCGGCCTAATTCTTGATACACCACTCTGCCTGCACCTAAGTTCATGTGTCCCACTTCCGAATTTCCCATTTGTCCTTTTGGTAAACCAACGGCTTCCTCCGAGGCTTCTAACTTAGCGTGTGGATAATTTGCTAAAAGCGAATCGAAAAATGGGGTTTTTGCTACAAAAGTAGCGTCCGATTGATTTCTATTGCCTTCGCCCCAACCATCTAAGATTAAGAGCATAACTTTTTTTGTATTCATATATACGATTTGTGGTTTTATTTTTCAGTAAAGCAAATATAAAATTAATTGCCTTGCTTTGCTTCAATTCACTCGAAAAAAAGACGTGAAAAACTCGCTTTGATTTATATTTTTTTAATTGGGTATTATATTGTAATTTTGCCCCGCAAGTAATAACCTCTAAAAAATTATTTGCTATGGAGCTTAATCCTCAAAAATTTGTTGCCGAAGGTTTAACATACGACGATGTATTGTTGATACCTGCCTACTCCGAAGTTCTTCCAAAAGACGTGGACACAGGAACTTACCTTACCAAGAAAATTCGTTTACAATTGCCAATCGTTTCAGCGGCGATGGATACCGTTACTGAAGCAGGTTTAGCCATTGCCATTGCACAATCGGGTGGAATAGGTATGTTGCATAAAAACATGAGCATCGAACAACAAGCCGAAGAGGTGAGAAAAGTAAAACGTTCGGAAAGTGGCTTGATTCAAGATCCAATTACCTTATCAACCGATGCCAAAGTGTTGGATGCTTTTCAAATTTTCAATACCTATAAAATTGGTGGAATTCCGATTGTAAATGCAGAAAATAAGTTGGTAGGGATTTTAACTAACCGTGATTTGCGTTTCCAAAAGGATATGCAAAAGCCTGTTTCAGAGGTGATGACTACGGAAAATTTGATTACCGCCCCAGAGGGCACAACTTTATTACAAGCTGAGGAAATATTACAAGATTATAAAATCGAAAAACTACCAGTTGTAAACAACGAAGGTAAATTATGCGGTTTGATTACTTTTAAAGATATTCAGAAATATAAAAACTATCCAAAAGCCTGCAAAGACGAAAGAGGTCGTTTGCGTGTAGGTGCTGCGGTAGGTGTAGCAGCTGATAATATTGAGCGTGTAGCAGCTTTGGTAAAAGCAGGCGTAGATGTGGTGACGGTAGATACCGCCCACGGACATTCGAAAGGGGTGATTGACATGGTAAAAGCCATCAAGGCGAGGTTTCCCGATTTGCAAGTTATTGCAGGAAATATCGCTACTGCTGAAGCGGCAAGAGCTTTGGCTGCCGCAGGTGCGGATGCTGTAAAAGTAGGGATTGGACCAGGTTCTATTTGTACCACACGTATTATCGCAGGGGTGGGCGTTCCTCAATTGTATGCAGTTTACGAATGTGCTGAAGCTTTGAAAGGCACAGGTATTCCTGTCATTGCCGATGGTGGAATCAAACAAACGGGAGATATTGTAAAAGCCATTGCAGCAGGAGCGAGTACCATTATGGCAGGTTCTTTGTTTGCAGGAGTGGAAGAATCACCAGGTGAAACCATTATTTACGAAGGAAGAAAGTTCAAATCTTATAGAGGGATGGGGTCGGTAGAGGCGATGCAACAAGGCTCTAAAGACCGATATTTTCAAGATGAAACAGATGTGGTGACCAAATTAGTACCAGAGGGAATTGTGGGGCGTGTGCCTTACAAAGGAACTTTATCGGAAGTAATTTATCAATATGTAGGCGGTTTGAGAGCAGGTATGCACTATTGCGGTGCAGCGACGATTGAAGATTTGCAAAAAGCAAAATTTGTACGTATCACCGCTGCTGGAATGAGAGAAAGTCATCCACATGATATTTCAATCACCAAAGAATCACCAAATTATAGTAGTAAAAACTAAAAATAGGATATGTTAACAATAAAAAGTCACGATGAATTTGCAGCCTATTTAGGAAAATCTTTAGGCATTTCAGATTGGCATTGTATCGATCAAAAACAAATTAATCAATTTGCGGATGCGACTTTAGATCATCAATGGATTCATGTTGATGAGGAAAAAGCAAAAATAGAGAGTCCATTTAAAACCACTATCGCACATGGTTATCTTACCTTGTCGCTGATTCCTTTTCTGTGGAAACAAGTAGTTGAAATTCAGAATTTAAAAATGGAAATCAATTATGGAATTGAGAGTCTTCGTTTCGGTCAAGCGGTGCTGGTTAACAGCGAAGTAAGGTTGCATGTTCAATTAAATAATATCGTCAATTTGAGAGGTGTTACCAAAGTAACTGTTGGCATCACTTTAGAGATTAAAGACGAAAAGAAACCTGCATTTAGCGGAGAGGTTGTTTTTTTATACCATTTTATCTGAGATACGCATTTGTGTGCTTCTACAATTTGTAAAAAAAATGTGGAATGATGAGAAATTCAAAATAAGTATAGATTTTTTTTACCTGATTACAAGGATTTAATTAGGGTTCGAATGAATTTTAGTTTGTAACCATTTGTGTCAACACCGAAAACATTATTTTGTATCAATTGTAGAGACGAAACCGAAAAACTGTTGAAAATATTGACGGATAATCGCAAGGAAATTATATGGAAAGAGAAAAATTATTGAATGCAATTATCGAAAATGGAATTGACGGCATCATTACCATTAATGATAGGGGAATCATTGAACATATAAACGCTGCGGCTTTAGAATTGTTTGGTTATACGAAAAAAGAATTGGTAGGTAAAAATGTAAGTTTTTTGATGCCTCAGCCTGATAAAAATAAACACGATGGATACATCGAAAATTATCAAAATACTGGAGAAAAAAAGATAATTGGTATAGGTAGAGAGGTTCATGGTTTGCGTAAAGATGGTACTGTTTTCCCGTTTAGATTAGGGGTAAGTGAAATAAAATTTACAGATACCAAAAAATTTATGGGTTTTATACATGATTTGAGTCAAGCCAAACGGGATGAAGCTAAAATAAAAAGCTACACAGAGGAGTTGGAGATAAAAATTAAGGAACGCACACGAGACTTGGTAAAACTCATTAACGAGTTAGAAACTTCAAAAGAACATGTAAGTGCGCTTTTTGAGAAAGAAAAAGAACTTAATCAGTTGAAAAATAGATTTGTGAGCATGGCATCTCACGAATTTAGAACACCATTGAGCAGTATTCAATTATCAGCATCTTTGATAGAGAAGTATAGCACTAAGCAGGACACAAGTAGCGTCGAAAAACATACTTCGAAAATCAAAAGTGCCATCAACAATCTTACCACCATTTTAAATGATTTCCTATCGTTAGAAAAATTAGAAGCAGGAAAAGTTGAGGCTTCTGAATATTGGTTTGATGTATTTAGCTTTGCCGAAGAAATAGCCGAAGAGATGCAATTGATGAGTAAACAAAATCAACACATCATTTACGAGCATACAGGGATTACTTCTCAAGTTTTTTTAGATCAACATTTGCTAAAAAATTGTATTTTAAACTTAATTTCTAACGCCATTAAATATTCAGGAGAAAATACAATGATTCAGTTTAAT
The DNA here is from genome assembly GCA_019751895.1 of Sphingobacteriaceae bacterium. GTDB lineage: Bacteria > Bacteroidota > Bacteroidia > Sphingobacteriales > Sphingobacteriaceae > Pedobacter. Next base: position 5,960 of record JAIEMU010000123.1, read on the forward strand.
ACCATTGTAGAAAACAAAACTTTGGTAGTGGAGGTAAAAGATAATGGAATAGGAATACCCGAAACAGATAGACAAAATCTTTTTGAACCATTTTTTAGGGCACACAACACAGGCGATATACCAGGCACAGGATTGGGTTTAAATATCGTAAAACGTTATGTAGGATTGATGAATGGTACTGTAAATTGCGAAACAGAACAAAATAAAGGAACAACATTTACATTGAAGTTTGATTTTCAAACCGAGAAATAAATACTAGAAATAACCATGAAAAAGATATTAATCATAGAAGATAACGACGATATAAGAGAGGGTACTGCAGAAATGTTAGATTTGGCTGGTTACCATACTTTTACGGCTAAAAATGGAAAAATTGGTGTTGAATTAGCATCTGAAAATCTTCCTGATCTGATTTTATGCGACATTATGATGCCCGAATTGGACGGCTACGGTGTGTTATATTTGTTGCAAAAAAATCCAAAAACGATTGGTATTCCTTTTATTTTTATGACCGCAAAAGCTGAAAGAGCCGACATGCGAAAGGGAATGGAAATGGGTGCAGACGATTACCTTACCAAGCCCTTTGATGACGTGGAGCTCTACAACGCCATCGAAAGTAGGTTGAAAAAGAAAAACCAACGAATAGACTTTGAAACATCAAACAAAGATATTTCAACTTTGATAACGGAACTATTGGAAAAAGGTAAATCCAGAACTTTTGCCAAGGGGCAAAATATTTACATGGAAGCGGATGAACCAAGTTTTTTATATTACATAAAAAAAGGACAAGTAAAAAGTTACAAGTTTTTTAAAGACGGACGAGAATTATCCTCAAGTTTGTATCAAGATGGAGATTTTTTTGGCTATGAAAGTTTATGTGCCGAAGAAAATTATACCGAAAATGCAGCTACTTTAGCCGATACTGAGTTGATATTGATTTCAAAAGCCGATTTTATGAACAATTTGCTCTCTCACCAAGCCATAGCAAAAATGTTTTTGAATCTCCTTTCTGAAAGTGTGAGAGAAAAAGGAGAACAAATGCTCCAATTGGCTTATTTTTCAGTTCGTAAACGAGTAGCACAAGCTCTTGTTCAGGTAGCGGAAAAATTTTCAGATACCAGTTCAGGTAATTATTTGATAAAAATATCTCGAGACGATTTGGCCGCATTGGTAGGCACAGCAAGCGAAACGGTAAGCCGAATGCTTTCGGATTTTAAAGATGAAAAACTGATTCAAAAAGAAGGAAATGCCATTAAAATCGTTTCCTTAGAGAAACTCAAAAATATTAAACAGTAAATAATTACTGATTAAAATCATTTTTTAGGATAATCAACCTCATCTACCATTGAGTCTATTGCGGTTAGCTTTGTAGTCAAATTATTTTTTGTATGAAAGCAATCGCTTACAATATTAAACCTAAAGAAAAAGAATGGTTGGTTTTGGCTAATGATAAAAAACACGACATTACCATTATTGCCAATCATTTGTCTATTGATACGATTCCTTTTGCACAAGGAAAAGAAGTTTTATTGGTTTTTAATCAAGATGAAGTGACTTCAGACCTAATTTTTGCATTAAAAAATTTAGGAATTAAATACATTGCTACGGCATCAAACCAAACCAACCACATAGATTTGAAAGCTGCTGGAGAAGCAGGTTTAAAATGCTCAAATGTTCCCTTTGGTGAAAACGAAGGAATAACGGAAGCAAGTATAGAACAAGTAATTAAAAACTTGGACCAATGGGCTGCGGGAAAATGCGTTGGAAAAGCCTGTTGTTGTGCCAACAATTGTGGGACAAAAAAAACAAATCCATAAAAAAACATTATGGAAAACGCTCATCTACTAAAAAAATACAACACCGCTGCCCCTCGATACACCAGTTATCCTACTGTTCCTTATTGGGATTTGGACACTTTTTCATCTCAGGCTTGGCAACAATCCGTGTTAAATACCTACCAACAAAGTCAATCGGAGGGAATTAGTTTATATATTCACTTACCATACTGCGAAAGTTTGTGTACTTATTGCGGTTGCAATACGAGAATTACCAAAAATCATGGGGTAGAAATACCTTATATTGAGGCTTTAATTAGAGAGTGGGGGATGTATCGAGCTATTTTTGGTACAAAACCAAAAATAAAAGAATTGCATTTGGGCGGTGGAACGCCCACTTTTTTTAGCGCCGAAAATCTTAATTTGTTATTGCAATCAATCTTAAATGAAGCCGATTTGGCTATTGATGCGGAATTGTCATTTGAGGCACATCCAGCAAATACCACTACGGCGCATTTACAAACCTTATTTGATTTAGGTTTTAGACGTTTGAGTTTAGGAATCCAAGATTTTGATACTAAAGTTCAAAAAATGATTAACCGTTTTCAAACGCCTAAACAAGTTGCAGACATCACAGAAGAAGCTCGAAAAATGGGCTACAACTCCGTAAATTTTGATTTGATTTATGGCTTGCCAGCACAAAATATCGAAGGTTTAACGCAAACCATAAACGAAGTTATTGAAATGCGTCCCGACCGCATTGCTTTTTACAGTTATGCACATGTGCCTTGGCTCAAACCTGGACAGCGCCATTATACAGAAGCTGATTTGCCACAAGGCGACGAAAAATTTGCCTTGTATCAATTGGGAAGAGATTTGTTGATGCAGGCAGGGTATAGCGACATTGGAATGGATCATTTTTCTTTACCAAGCGATAGTTTGTACATTGCCAACAAAGCCAATAAAATGCACCGTAATTTTATGGGATATACGCATCAACACACGCAACTGCTGATTGGTTTAGGTGTTTCTTCTATTAGTGATAGTTGGGGTGCTTTTGCGCAAAATCCAAAAACGGTAGAAGCTTATTTGCAAAAAATATCTGATGGTCAATTGCCCGTAGAAAAAGGACACGTACTCCACCAACAAGATTTGACGATACGAAAACAAATTTTGGATATGATGTGTAATGGTTTCACCCACTTTGAAAATGGTATTCCTACCGAAGTGTTAGATAGGTTAATGCCTTTAATTAACGATAAATTGGTTGCCGTAACGGAAACCAACGTAACGGCTACCGAAGTAGGAAAAACTTTTTTAAGAAATATATGTATGGCTTTTGATGAACGTTTGTGGCAAAAACAACCTCAAACACGTATATTTAGTGCAGCGATATAAATCGTAAAAAAAAACGATGGAAAACAAGGATAAAATAAATGATTTGCAACTCTGCTACCATTGTGGAGAAAATCTTCCACACATAAAACATACTTTTGACGAGAAAGATTTTTGTTGCGTAGGCTGTGTAGGTGTGTATAAAATTTTATCCGAAAACAATCTTTGCAATTATTACGCCTACAACGATGCTCCAGGAAAACGCCTTACCTCCGAAACACACTTCGAATATTTAGACGAACCTAGTATTGTTACCCAACTTATAGATTTTAAAAACCAAGAATCTACCATTATCACGTTTTATATTCCTGCAATTCATTGTAGTTCTTGTATTTGGTTACTCGAACATTTGTATAAAATTAATGAAGCAATTTTTAGCTCTCGTATCGATTTTATAAAAAAACAAGTCACCATAAAATACAACCACAATCAAATATCATTGCGAAAATTGGTAGAAACATTGTCAAACATTGGTTACGAACCTTTGATAAGTTTGCAAGATGTGGTAAAAGAACACAGCGGTTCGGTAAACAAAGCTTTAATTTTAAAAATCGCCGTTGCTGGTTTTTGTATGGGTAACGTAATGTTGTTTAGCTTTCCAGAATACTTCGGACTTTCGTCATTTGAGAAACAGTTTCAATATTTGTTTGGATGGCTTAATTTAGCTTTTTCAATCCCCGTTACTTTTTATTGTGGTAAAGAATATTTTACTTCCGCACTTACAAGTTTGAAACATAAACACGTAAATTTAGATACGCCTTTGGCACTAATTATTGCTGTTTTATTTTTGCGCACCGCCATAGAAGTGATATTCGATTCTGGACCAGGATTTGCAGACACACTTACAGGATTGGTGTTTCTCTTGTTGATGGGAAAATGGGTCAAACAACGTACCTATCATCACATTTCATTTGATAGGGATTATCGTTCTTATTTTCCAATCGCAATTACAACCTTGAAAGATGGAATTGAAAAGCCAGTTCCCATCAACGAATTAGAGATAGGAGATAGACTTTGGATTCGCAATGGAGAATTAGTTCCAGCGGATGCAATTTTGATAAAAGGAGAGGCTTGGATGGACATGAGTTTTGTAACAGGCGAATCTGAACCGACGCATATTCCGCAAGGTGAAATTGTGTATGCAGGAGGAAGACAAACCGCACAAGCCTTAGAATTGGAAGTGGTAAAGCCTGTTTCTCAAAGCTATTTAACAGGTTTGTGGAACAATGAACACTATAAAAATCAGCAAGAAAAACAAAACTTCAACGATAGCATAGCTAAATATTTCAGTGTAGCAGTATTTGTGATTGCCTTTGTTTCTACAGGATATTGGTTGTTGCAAAATGATAGCCACAAAGCATGGTCAGCTTTCACGGCAGTAATTATTGTCGCTTGTCCATGTGTGTTGGCGCTGAGCACCCCTTTTACCTTATCAGCCATCTTATCCATTTTTGATAAAAAGAATTTTTACGTAAAAAATACCGATGCCGTAGAACAATTAGCAAGTTGCGACAACATCGTGTTTGATAAAACGGGAACTTTAACAAGTACCGAAAATGTAGATTTGGCATTTAGTGGCATTTTGAATGATGAGGAAAAGAAAATGATTGCTTCTTTGTTGCGAAATTCATCACATCCATTAAGTCGTTCAGTGTTAGAAAATTTGCAAACAACACACTTTTATCCAGTAACAGATTATGAAGAAAAAGTAGGCAAAGGGTTGATAGGTACTATAAATGATAAAAAAATATATGCCGGAAGTATAGACTTATTGCCAAAGGATATAACCAAAGAAGTAGCAAATGGGGTTCACATAGTGATTGAAAGTCAATATAAAGGCTATTTTATGGTCAAACAAACTTGGCGCAAAGGTTTGAAATCATTGGTTCAAAAATTAAAAAATAAATTTGATTTATCCATCTTATCAGGAGATGCAGATAAAGACGAAGTATATTTGAAAACCATATTCCCCGACAATGCGACTTTAAGTTTCAAACAAACGCCACATCAAAAATTAGATACCATTATACAAAAACAACAAAAAGGCAATAAAGTAATGATGCTTGGCGATGGATTGAATGATGCAGGAGCATTAAAACAAAGTGATTTTGGTATCGCGATTACGGATAATATTAATAACTTTACACCAGGCTGCGATGCTATTTTGAATGGAAAATCGCTAAAATTCTTACCTAATTTTATACAATTGAGCAAAGATGGATTAACAATTATAAAAATAAGCTTTGTGATTGCCACTTTCTACAATTGCATAGGTGTTTACTACGCTGTTCAAGGTACTTTATATCCCTTGGTGGCTGCAATCTTAATGCCAATAAGTACAATTACCATTATTATTTTCACTACTGTGGCTACACGATGGGCTGCTCGTAAAAACAATTTGATATGAACATATTATATTTTTTAGTAGGATGTAGCATTTTGATGGCTTTGGTTTTTTTAGCTGCTTTTTTTTGGGCAGTAAAATCAGGACAAAACGATGATATGCACACGCCAGGCGTAAGAATTTTATTCGACGACCCCATAATATTAGATAAAAATGACAAAAGTCATTTTACAGAGTAATCACGGTCAATGATTTTACGATGACAAATAAATAACTTTGAATGAACATAAAACCAATTTTTAAGAATTAATTATGCAATTAGAAAAATTCACTTACGACAACAAAATTGTACGCAACTTCGGTATTGCGGCAGTAATTTGGGGTATAATCGGTATGATTGTCGGTTTACTCGTAGCGATGCAATTGTTTAGTCCATCGGCTAACCTTGGTAATCAGTACACTACATTTGGACGTATTCGTCCCTTACACACCAATGCGGTAATTTTCGCCTTTGTTGGAAACGCAATTTTCATGGGTGTTTACTATTCTTTACAGCGCTTACTGAAAGCACGTATGTTTAGTGATGCTTTGAGTAAAATCCACTTTTGGGGTTGGCAATTGATTATTGTTTCGGCAGTATTGACTTTACCTTTAGGGATTACCACTTCGCATGAGTACGCAGAGTTAGAATGGCCAATTGATATTGCCATTACGCTAATCTGGGTTGTGTTTGGTATCAATATGTTTGGTACGATTATCAAACGTCGTGAGCGTCATTTGTATGTAGCTATTTGGTTCTATATTGCAACTTTCGTAACCATCGCGGTTTTACATATCGTAAATTCAATGCAGTTACCTATCTCATTCTTAAAAAGTTATTATTTGTATGCAGGTGTTCAAGACGCTTTGGTGCAATGGTGGTATGGTCACAATGCGGTAGCGTTTTTCTTAACCACGCCTTATTTAGGAATGATGTATTATTTCTTGCCTAAAATGGCTAATCGTCCCGTATATTCTTATAAATTGAGTATTCTTCACTTTTGGTCTTTAATATTCATTTACATTTGGGCAGGTCCTCACCATTTATTATACACTTCTTTACCAGGTTGGGCTCAATCTTTGGGTGTTGCTTTTTCAGTAATGCTGATTGCACCAAGTTGGGGAGGTATGATTAATGGTTTATTAACTTTAAGAGGTGCTTGGGATAAAGTGCGTGAGGATGTTACCTTGAAATTTATGGTAGTAGCAATTACGGCTTATGGTATGGCTACTTTTGAAGGACCAATGTTATCATTAAAACAAGTAAATGGTATTGCTCACTTTACCGATTGGATTGTGGCACACGTTCACGTTGGTGCTTTGGGATGGAACGGATTTTTAACCTTCGCTTTATTGTATTGGTTAATCCCTCGTATGTACAGAACAGAATTGTACTCTAAAAAATTAGCCTCTTTCCATTTTTGGATTGGTACATTAGGTATTTTATTCTACGCCATTCCAATGTATTGGGCAGGATTTACACAAGGTTTAATGTGGAAAGAATTTACACAAGAAGGTTTGTTGAAAAATCCTAATTTCTTAACTACAACCATTCAAATTATACCAATGCACAAATTGCGTTCTATTGGAGGTACTTTATATCTAATTGGTGCAATTGCAATGGCTTATAACTTAGCCAAAACAATGTTGGCAGGTAAATTGGTAGCAAACGAACCAGCCGAAGCAATGCCACTAGAAAAAGATTTTGTTGAAACAGACGAAATGGATAAAAAATGGCACCGTAGCTTAGAACGCAAGCCTATCAAATTTTTAGTATTGTCATTAATCGTGATTTTAATTGGCGGTATGGTTGAAATGATGCCAACATTTACCATTCAATCTAACATACCAACAATTACAAGCGTAAAACCATATACTCCTTTAGAACTAGAAGGTAGAGATTTATACATCCGTGAAGGTTGTGTGGGTTGTCACTCTCAAACGATTCGCCCTTTCCGCTCTGAGACCGAACGTTACGGAGAATATAGTAAAGCAGGTGAGTTTGTTTACGACCATCCATTTTTGTGGGGAAGTAAACGTACAGGACCAGATTTGCATCGTATTGGTGGTAAATATGGCAACGATTGGCACTATAACCACATGATAGATCCAACTTCAATGTCACCAGGAAGTATCATGCCAGCTTACCAATGGTTAGCAGAGCAAGAATTGGATACTACCCAAACGGTAGCTAAAATTAATGCAATGCGTACTTTGGGTGTTCCATACAAAGAAGGTTTTGAGTTGAAAGCAAACAAAAAACTAGCAGAACAAGCAGAATTAATTGCAGCAGATTTGAAAACAAAAAACATTACTGTGAAAAGTAATAAAGAAATCATCGCTTTAATAGCTTACCTACAACGTATGGGTACAGATATCAAAGCCAATCGATTAACTATTCCATCTAATCAATAAGGTTATGTTTAAACAAATCAAAGATTTAGCAGGAGGGGAGATGTACCTCATCAGTTCGCTATTTATTTTTATGGTATTTTTTATCCTTGTAGGTGTTTACCTTATAAAAATGAACAAACAACACATCAATAACATGAGTCAATTACCTATTGAAGATCAAGAAAATCAAATTAACGAATATGAAATACATTAATTTAGTAATCGCATTTTTATTTTTAAGTGTAACAACTTTTGCAGCTGAAGAAGTTGCGGCACCTATCGCCACTGCTGAGCCAAGTATAGGACTAAACACTTCGGAGCTATTGATTGTAGCCTTGCTAGTTTTTGTATGTATTTTGCTTTTCATTACCATTACCTTGTTCAATGCTTTCAAAAGTTTATATGAAAACAAATTGAACTTAAAAGTGGATGCCGTTGTTGAAAATCAATCACAAGCAGAAACGAAATCAAAACCATCTCTTTGGGATAAAATGTTAGGTTTAAAACCTATCGAAACCGAAAAAGATATCGTGATTCCTCATGCTTATGATGGTATTCATGAGTTGAATAATCCAGTTCCAAATTGGTTTAATGTGTTGTTTTATGGAACAATTATTTTTGCTGCGGGTTATTTATACTATTACCACTTAGGCGGACAAGGGCAATTACAGGATCAAGAGTATGAAACGGAAATGGCACAAGCCAAACAAGATAAAATTCTTTTCTTGTCTAAAGCTGGAAATAGCATTGATGAAAATTCGGTAGTAGCTGATAAAGCTTTAATTGCCAACGGACAAAAGATATTTGCAGGAAACTGCGTAGCTTGTCACGGAGACAAAGGACAAGGTTTGGTAGGTCCAAACCTTACAGATGAGTTTTGGTTGCACGGAGGCGATATTAAAGATATTTTCAAAGTAATTAAATACGGGGTGCCTGAAAAAGGAATGGTAAGCTGGGAGAAAAGTTTGAGTGCTCAAAATATCAGTGAGTTAGCAAATTATATCATGAGCCTAAAAGGTAGTAATCCTGCAGGTGCAAAAGCGCCTCAAGGACAAAAATTTGAAGCTTCGGCTCCAGCAGCAGTTGCAGCTACTCCAACCCTTGAAGTAAAAAAATAATCATACTTTAAAAACAAAAGCAAATGAGAACTTTCCTATATCCTAAAAAACCGTCGGGTTTGTTATACACCCAACGAAAATGGGTAAGTTATCTTTTGCTTTTGTTTTTGTTTTCTGCTCCATTTATACAATTTAGAGACGAGCAGTTGGTTTTGTTAAATGTCTTAGGAAGAAAATTTGTTTTCTTTGGCTTAATATTTACACCACAAGATTTTTATCTCTTTGCTTTTGCAATGCTCATCTTTTTGATGTTGATTGTCTGCTTTACCGTAATATTTGGTAGGTTGTGGTGTGGTTGGGCTTGTCCTCAAACCATTTTTATGGAGATGATTTTCCGCCGCATAGAATATTGGATTGAAGGCGATGCGAACAAACAAAAAAAATTAGACGCACAACCTTGGAATAAAGAAAAAGTAATAAAAAAAACAATCAAACACTTTCTTTTTCTTGTCGTTTCATTTACCATTGCAAACGTTTTTTTAGCCTATCTCATTGGTTCAGATGAATTGTATAAAATCATTTCAGAACCATTCTTAGACCACGTTTCAGGGTTTTTCTCACTTTGTTTTTTTACGCTTGTTTTTTATGGTGTTTTCTCTTACGTAAGAGAGGTTGTTTGTACCGTTATTTGTCCTTATGGTCGTCTTCAAGGTGTACTTTTAGATAATCAAAGCTTGGTGGTTGCGTATGATGAAACCAGAGGAGAGCCAAGGGGACATTTACAAAAAGATAATGCAAAAAAATTAGGAGATTGTATTGATTGTGGACTTTGCGTGCAGGTTTGCCCAACGGGGATTGACATTAGAAATGGTACGAAGTTGGAATGCACAAATTGTACCGCTTGTATTGACGCTTGTGACGAAGTAATGGTTAAAATTAATAAGCCAAAGAGGTTAATAGGATTTTATAATCTTGATTTTATAAAAGACAGAACACCTTTTAAATTAAGTATTAAAGCTTATGCTTATACTGTTGTTTTGGCGATTATGCTTGGCGTATTTGGGGTGTTGATATATCTTCGTCAAGATGTAGAAACTACAATTTTAAGAGCAAGTGGCACATTGTATCAAAATCGTCCCGACGGAACGGTGAGTAATTTATACAATGCAGATTTGTTAAATAAAACGAATAAAGACATCTATTTTGAATTGAAATCAGAAAATGAGGAAGATAAAATAGAATTTATTCAAAAAAATGTAGTTTTACCTAAAGAAAAATCTACACGATTAACATTCTTTTTAATTCGCAAAAAGAAAAACATAAAAGATGAAAATTATGCAAGGCAGAAGAAGAAAAAGGAAAAAGAAGACAGAAAAAGATATTCATTTAAACTGAGGAAGAAAGAATTGAAAGAAAGATGAC
>JAIEMU010000126.1 GCA_019751895.1 Sphingobacteriaceae bacterium
AAATTTTGCATTAACATTTAATTCATTCTCTTTTATTCCTCAAATTAGATATACTAGAAAATTGACCAAAGAATTTTCAGTAATGGGAATGACTTTTATGAATAGTTTGCAAAGTTTCAGTACAGTGGGTGGCAATGGCACAGGACCTGATTTAACGCAACAATTAAATGGTGTTGCGATGGCGCAATTTGCAAAAGTACCTTCATTTGCGTTGCAAGCCAATTATGACAATGGGAAAATATGGGCTACGATTGGAGGCGAAATTAGTGTGTTGCGCCCTAGAACCATCGATACTTTTAATGAGTTGACGGGCAATGCAACAGGTTTAGCTACCGATGTAACCAAAAAATACAACGAAAACTTGATGACAAGTAATCTGATAGCAACCGCTAAAATTTCATTAACCAAAAACACGATGCTAAAACTGAATTCTACTTACGGACAAAATTTTAGCCAGTATGTAGGTTTGGGCGGTATGGCAGAATATAGAGATAGAAACAATGGAAAATATAAATATTCGGCTGTAAATGTTTGGAACTCTTGGGCTGAAATTAGCTATGCGAAAAATAAAACTTTTCAGCCTACTTTGTTTCTGGGTTACATCAAAAACTTGGGTTTAACCAAAAACTTGAGTGATGCGGATGTAAATTCTTCTACCATTGCTTTTAGCGGTAGAGCGATGAGTAAAACCAGAACTTTTGATGATATTTTAAGAATTGCACCTCGATTAGATATCATTTCAGGTAAAATGAAAATCCAATTTGAATATGAATTCACAAAAATGTTGTACGGAGATACGGATCCTACTTTTCAAATTACCAAAACAACAGAAGCTAGAAAGTTTTCAGCAGAAAACCATCGTTTAAGTACGGTTTTAATCTATTCGTTTTAATATAAGTGCAAAAAAAAGGGCTTTTTACATCATCGTAAAAAAGCCCTTTTTGAAATAAATTAACCTTTGATTTCTTTTTCAATTACTAAAAACATTTCGTTTGGACGCTGTGTGCCGATATAATAAATTAAGCCATCTTTGGTTGTGAGTTTAATCACATCTTTGCCAGAAGAATAAAATCGGATGCTTCCTTTTTTATGTAGATTATAAACAGGATTGTTTAAATTAAAATTGCTGTACTTTGTTTTTTCAAAACTAACAACATCACTCAGTAAAATTTCTACTTTTTTAGAAGTCCATAATCCATCAATAACAATCGTTTTGTTTTTGATAACGGTTTTATATTGTACCAGAAACAATAAAACAATGGAAACGGTTATAATTCCAAAGCCTACAACAAGAAATAAATCTACGGTACTACCTCTATCTCTTTCATAAACATAGGCAGCAAAGCAAAAACTAGCCATCACCAATCGAATACAAATGCGAATGTAATCTCTTCCAATATATTGTTTTTCAATAAAATCAGTTTTATTTTTCATAGTCTATAATTTCTGTTTCCAAGGTAATTATTTTTTTTGTTTCCGCACTTATTTTATATCGATTATCCGTTCGATAGCCTACCACCCACATTATTTCTCCATTGCCATTGATAAGTATAGGAATGTTTGATTTGTGTTGTAAAGCTACTTTTTTATCGATAAAAAAGTCACTAATTTTTTTGAAATTTGACATTCCAAAAGGAATAAATTGATCGCCTTGTTGCCAATAGCGCAAAGTAAGCGGATAAATAAGTTTATCAAAGTTTACAAATGCTTTATTCGTATTCTGTTCTATTTCTTGCGGAAAATCTTGTATGTTGAAATTAATTTTAATGTCGTTAAATTCTACTGAATGCGTATCTTGCTGAATAAAAATCTCATTTTCACGATGTACTTTGATAGGGCTAATTAGCAAAGCAGTTCTATTGATATTTGCGCAATGGCTAGGGCTATAAAAGCAAGTTCCGCTTTGTTTGTCTAGTGAATTTAAAATATCATCAACCACGGGAGATGCGAAATTATAATCTCTTAAAATTTCAAATAGCAATAACTTTTTAGGGTAAAGATTTTCTATAGCAGCTAATTCAATTTCTATATCAGCATTTTTTTGTTTACAAATGTTTGTTTTTGTTATCTCAACCAATTGATGCAAAGCTTGTTCGGTTTCCAAAAAACGATTCGCATTTTGCTGAAAAGTTTCAGATAAGTTCGGATTAAGACTTTCTAATGCGGGAATAACCGTTAAACGAATTTTATTGCGAGCATATTTTTCACTTGCATTAGAACTGTCTTCTACATAATTTATATTGTTTTTAGCTACAATTTGATTGATTTCTTCGGAGTTTAAAAACAGTAAAGGTCGAATAAGCTTATTCTTTTTAGGTAAAATGCCATGTAAACCCGAAATGCCTGTTCCCCTCACCAAATTTAGCAACATGGTTTCCGTTACATCGTTTTTATGATGCGCTAAAGCAATAAAATCGTATTTTTCGCTATTTCTAATCTCTTCAAACCATTGATAACGAAGTTCTCTAGCTGCCATCTGGGTAGATAGTTGATGTTGTTTAGCGAAAGCTTGGGTGTCAAATTGCGTGATAAAAAAGGGAACATCTAATGCAAGAGCCAATTTTTCCACAAAAAGTGCATCTCTGGGTGCTTCGGTGCTTCGTAAATTGAAATTACAATGGGCAATACCAAATTTAATGTTTGAAGATTTGAATAAATGCGCCATTAAAACAGAGTCTTTCCCTCCACTTACGGCCAATAAAACCCGATTATCTTGTTCAAATAATGAGTTTTTTTTGATGAATTGAAGGAAATCCTGAGTAGGTAACATTTTTCAAAAATATTTAATTTAAATGAGAAGCAAAAAACTAACTTTGCAATGTGCATAAATTAAAAATTATATTCCTTCTTTTATTTGTTTCATGTGCAGCTTTGGCACAAAACAAATCTAAAATTATTTTGCAGAATGCTGCGGATATTGTGGTAACTATTGTTGATAAACAAAGTGTTTCGCATTTAAGAAATCCTGTTTTTAAACATGATAATGCTATTTTAACGTGTGATAGCGCTGTTTTTTATGCAGATAGAAATTACTTTGAAGCCTACGAAAACGTACACATCAACCAAGCAGATACGGTGAATATTTACGCTAAATTTTTAAACTATGATGGCAATCAAAAAAAAGCACATTTAAATACGCAAGTGCGAATGGTTGATAAAACTTCGGTTTTAACGACTGATATTTTTGATTACGACATGGCAAGTAAAATTGGTTCGTATCTTGAAGGCGGTAAAGTGGTTGCAAAAGATGTAGTTATCGACAGTAAAAATGGATTTTATTTTGCCAACACCAATGATGCGTATTTTAAACATAATGTGGTGGTGGTGACGCCTCAAAGCGTAATTAAATCAGACACCCTGCGGTATAATTCAAAAAACAATTGGACTTATTTTTACGGGCCTACTAACATTAAAGGAACGGATGATAATTTATACACCGAAAATGGGCAGTACAACACCAAAAGTCAGAATGCTTTTTTTAGTAAACGGAATTTATATACCCAAGGCACCAAATCTCTGAAAGGAGATAGTTTGTATTTTGATGGTGAGAAAGGCTATGGAAAAGCAGTTAAAAATGTAGTTTTTGAAGATAGCGAAGATAAAATGAAACTGTATGGGCAGTTGGGCGAGTATTATAAAGCCGACGGAAAAATTATAGTCACCCAAAAACCTTTTCTAGGCATGGTGACTAAAGATAGTGTAATGCTGAATAATAAAAAAGTAGCCGATACTTTGTGGTTGGGAGCCGATACTTTGGAAAGTAAAATGGTTTTATTGAAATCTGTAAGGCTAAAAACTCAAATAAATAGCCAAGAAATTCAAATTTTAGAAGAAAAATCACCGACTCAAAAAACAGATTTACCTTTAGGGGAGTTTATGGAAACAGAACCGCAAACTACCGTAATTAAAGAAGACGAAGAGATTGCGAAGTTGCCCATTGAAACCGCTACATTAACTGCCGACAGTTTGGAAAGTAAAAAGGCTGCATTGAAGTCCCTAAGTTTAGTTGGTCAAATTTCAAACGAAAAATTACCGTCCCAAAAAATAGATTTGCCCTTAGATAAACCTACTGAAGTTGAACAGCAAAGCGCTGTAATTAAAGGAGATAATAAGCTAGTGACGTTGCCAATTGACAAAAAAGAAGCGACAATTGGAAACGCTAAATTAACTGCCGACACCACAAAAACTAGAATTATTAAGGCTTATCATCGGGTGAAAGTTTTTAAATTTAATATGCAGGCAAAAGCTGATTCATTGTTTTTTTGCTCCGCAGATTCAACTTTGAGGTGGTACAAAAAACCGATTATCTGGGCAGAAGATGCACAACAAACCGGAGATTCGATATTCGTGCAGTTGAAAGATAAAAAATTACACAACCTTCAAATAGATAACAACGCTTTTATTGTGCATAGCGATAAATCGGATACCACAAAGTTTAACCAAATAAAAGGAAAAACGATTAACGGTTTTTTTAAAAATAATGCGCTTTATCAATTGTTTGTAGATGGAAATGCGGAAAGCATTTATTTTTCAAAAGGTGAAGATGGAAAAGGAAACGACGTTAATCAAACGGTAAGCGGACAATTGAAAATTATTTTTGAGGACAAAGAAATCACCGATATTTTTTGCATCCAAAATGTAGAAGGCAGTTTTAGCCCATTAGAAGAAGGACAAAAAAATAGATTGACAGGTTTTTCATGGCAACCGGAATTAAGACCGATTAGCAAAGAAGAAATTACAGGAATAACAATTCAAAAACGAACAAAATTACCAACAAAAACGCCAGCAAAACCTTTTGTTAAACCCCGTTCAAAAAAGAAATAAGCTGTTGAACGGCTAATGCTCTGTGACTAATTTTGTTTTTTTGCGTTTTGCTCATTTCCGCAAAACTAATGCTGTATCCGTCAGGTATGAAAATGGGGTCGTAGCCAAAACCATCTTTTCCTGTTGCTTTTTCTGCTATTTTTCCTTCAATTTTTCCTTCAAATAAATAATTTTTCCCGTTTAATTGCAATGAGATAACGGTTTTAAACCTTGCCTGACGATTGGTTTTGCCTTGCATGTTTTTCAATACTAAATTCAGATTGTCCAAATCGTTTCTTGTACCTGCATAACGGGCGGAGTAAATGCCTGGCGCCAAATTTAAAGCCTCAATTTCCAAACCGCTGTCGTCTGCAAAGCAATCTATCTGATAATTTTGAGTTACAAAACTGCTTTTTAAAGTCGCATTTTCAGCAAAAGTATTTCCCGTTTCGGGTATGTCGGTAGTGCAGTTGATGTCTTTGAGATTCAAAATCTCATATTTATCTTTCAACAAACTTTTTATTTCTGAGGTTTTATGCTCGTTATTAGAGGCAAATACTAATTTTGGTATCATAAATTTAATGCTTTTAAACTTGCCCAAAGCATGGCTTTTTCTTGTGGTTGATTTGCTAAGGCACTTAAATTGCTCGTAAAAATAAGTTTTACATTTTTTTCAATCACAAGTGTGTGCTGTGGTTTATCGTCCATCGATAAGGTTTTAGGGGACACGCCAAAACTCAATACAATTTCGCTTTTGAAAAAATCAAGCAAAGTTTGGTAATCGGTTTGATGGTATTTTGCGTAGTTTAATAGGGCAAAATCTTTTCCGCCAAGTTTAATGGCTAATAATAATTTACGCAACAATTCAGTACCCATCTCGTCACTCACTTCGTTTAAATCATCATTTACTAAGATTAAAATTTTGCGTTCGTTTTTCCCTTTGAAAACAAAATTAATCTCATTTTTCACTTCCTTTTCGGGCGTTGAAATGAGAACTTCTTTTGGTTTTTCTACTTCGGCAGTTGAAGTTTTGATTGCTGGTTCTAAAGCGACCTGTGGAGCAATAGTTGCCTTTGTGTCAGTAGTTTTTTCTGCTGCTGTATAAATGTCGTCATCGAAAAACATACGCAATGCTTGCGCATTATTGATCAATTGTTCGTTCATGGCTTTTGCTTTTCAAGTTAAAATTCGTTAAAAGTACAATATTTGGATGTTATTTTGCTAATTTGGGCAAAAAAAGCAAATACAATTTATTTTGAGATAAAAAAATCAATAGCGTCATTTATAACTGAATAATATTAAATTTGCACAGCTTAAAAGAATAATTAATTAAAGAATGAAGAAAATTCTATTTACCCTAGCGGGTTTATTTTGCTTGGTTTTAACTGCACAGGCACAAAAAAAAGTGGTGGATAAGATTGTAGCTAAAATTGGCGATAATTTGGTTTTATTGTCGGATGTAAACCAGCAATATTCGATGTATTTAAGTCAGGGCAATGCCCCAGATGAGAAAGTAAAATGCTACATTTTGCAACAAATATTGTCCCAAAAATTATTGAAACAACAAGCCGAAATTGATTCGATAGAGGTGGACGACAGCCAAGTGACCGACGAAGTAGAACGCAGAATGCGCTACCAAATGCAACGCATGGGCGGACAAGAAAACCTTGAAAAAATGCTGAATAAGTCTGTTTTGCAGTATAAAGAAGAAATTAGACCCGATATAAAAGAGCAATTGCGTTCAAATAAAATGCAAGCTAAAATAACTGAGAATTTGAATGTAACCCCCAATGAGGTTAAAAAATATTTTGAATCGATTAAAAAAGATAGCTTACCTGATATTGGTGCCGAAGTAGAAATTGGAGAAATTGTATTGTATCCAAAATTAACCAAGGCTGAAAAACAAAAAATTAGAGATAAAATTGAAGCCTTGCGATTGAGGGTAAAAAGCGGTGAAGACTTTAGTTTCTTAGCCAAAACCTATTCTGAAGACCCAGGTTCGGCGCCTGAAGGTGGAGATTTAGGCTTTTTCGACCGTACGGTGATGGCAAAAGAATTTACTGCCATGGCTTTTAAATTAAAAGCAGGAGATATTTCTCCCGTGTTTGAAACTGAATTTGGTTTCCATTTTTTAGAAGTTTTGGAACGCAGAGGCGAACAGGTGCATGTGAGGCATTTATTGTTGCGCCCACAAAATACGGTTGCTAGTTTAGAACGTGTAAAATTGCAAGCCGATAGTTTGGTAAAAAAAATAAACGACAAACAATTGACGTTTCCCGTTGCCGCCGCTTCCTACTCGGAAAGTAAAGACAGTAAATTTAATGGAGGTATTATGCTTTTTGCAGATAATGTAACCGCCCGTACCACTTTTATTCCCGTAGATAAAGTAGATCCTAAAGTATTTGCAGTAATTGATACCATGAAAGTAGGCGATATCTCAAAAGCTACACCTTTTAGAGAAGACAATGGAAAAGAAGGCTACAAAATATTTTGGCTGAAAGATAAAATTGCGCCACATAAGGCGAACTTAGACCAAGATTTCCCGAAATTTAGAGAAAAGGCGCAACAAGAAAAGAACGAAAAAGCATTGAGCATTTGGTTCGAAAAACGTAGAGAAACCACTTCTATCACCATAGATGAGGAGTTTTTGTCTTGTGATGAAATGAAAGTTTGGATAAAAAACAAATAGATTTTTGAATATGAGTTTTAAAAATGATGTTGAAGCAGTAGATGAATTGCACCAAGTTTTTAAGCAACTGCACAATGAAATTTCAAAAGTTGTTGTAGGGCAAGATGAGGTTGTAAAATCGGTTCTTTTGGCTATGTTTAGCAATGGACACTCACTTTTGGTAGGGGTGCCAGGTTTGGCCAAAACACTTTTGGTACAAACCATTGCAAAAGTTTTGGATTTGGATTTTAATCGTATTCAGTTTACACCCGATTTGATGCCAAGCGATATTATTGGTGCCGAAATATTGGGCGAAAACAGAGCTTTTAAATTTGTAAAAGGACCTATTTTTTCAAATATCATTTTGGCGGATGAAATTAACCGTACGCCACCCAAAACACAAGCCGCTTTGTTAGAGGCTATGCAAGAAAAATCAGTGACTGCTGCTGGCGAAACCCATGCTTTGCCCAACCCATTTTTTGTATTGGCTACTCAAAATCCGATAGAGCAGGAGGGAACTTATCCCTTGCCTGAGGCGCAATTAGACCGCTTTATGTTCAATATCCAATTGAACTATCCAAGTTTTGAAGATGAACTTTCGATTGTAAAAAATACAACAGGAAATCAACAAATTGAGTTGCAAAAAATAATCAATGCTACGCAAATACAAGCGTTTCAAAAATTGATTAGAAACATACCCGTTACCGACAATGTATTGGAATATGCCGTAAAATTGGTAGCCAAAACACGACCAAATTCGCCTTTGGCTACCAAAGAAGTAAACGAATATATCAGTTGGGGAGCAGGGCCTAGAGCGTCTCAATTTTTGGTGTTGGGTGCCAAATGCCACGCCGCTATTTCAGGTAAATATGCACCTGACATAGAAGACGTACAAGCCGTAGCCGAACCTATTTTGCGCCACCGCTTGGTGCGCAATTACCGTGCCGAAGCAGAAGGTTTAACAATTGAAAAACTCATTAAAAATTTGTTGTAAGGTAGATTTGAGATTGAGAGATTTGAGATGTGAGAAACGCTTGGGTGATATTTTTTCTTTTGACCTACTGAGGCACGAAGCATCTAATCGTATAAATTTGTAGCCACGTCATTTATGGCTTGGTAGAATAATTTAAACACAACGCCGATAGCCTTCGTTTCTCAAAAAAAACGACAAAACCTATAAAATAAAAACCCTCGATATTGAAGAATATCGAGGGTTTTTATGTAATTTATGGGCAGAATTAAAACTGAGCGTAGGTAAACTCTTTTATATGTTGCAATCTTCCATCACCATATTTTTCGGTAATTTTGGTTATGTTGCCGTTTGTATCTTTAACATATTCATAAGTACGATCAATTACTTTGTTATTGTTTTTTAGTTATTTTACGTATGCGAAAGTTATTCGTATCTGCTACATATAAATTTCCTGCGGCATCTACCGCTACATCTGATGGATCACTAAACCCTGCGCTAGCGCCGTTGCCATCGGCATATTTTCTTGAGATTTGAGGATGGCCTGCCAAGGTGCTTGCCGTACCGCTTGGGGTAATTTTACGTATGAGATGATAACGCCAATTTTGAGCTACATAAACATTCCCTGCGGCATCTACCGCTACGCCAGCAGGAGAAGCGAATTCTGCGCTAGCGCCGTTTCCATCGGCAAAGCTATATGTGCCGCCAAAGCCATCTTTACCAGAGCCTGCCAAGGTGCTTACCGTACCGCTTGGGGTAATTTTACGTATGCGATGGTTCTCATAATCAGCTACATAAACATTTCCTGCGGCATCTACCGCTACGCCACCTGGATAATTAAATTGTGCGTTAGCGCCGTTTCCATCCGCATAGCCAGCAGTACCAGAGCCTGCCAAGGTACTTACCGTACCGCTTGGGGTAATTTTACGTATGCGATGGTTTCCTCCATCTGCTACATACACATTTCCTGTGGCATCTACCGCTAAGCGTTGTGGAGTATTAAATTGTGCGCTAGTGCCGTTGCCATCGGCAAAGCCTTCTGTACCAGAACCTGCCAAGGTACTTACCG
This sequence comes from Sphingobacteriaceae bacterium, assembly GCA_019751895.1. GTDB lineage: Bacteria > Bacteroidota > Bacteroidia > Sphingobacteriales > Sphingobacteriaceae > Pedobacter. The sequence goes on from JAIEMU010000126.1 coordinate 9,511, forward strand.
TACCATCAGGGGTAACTTTACGGATGCGATGGTTCATTTGATCTGCTACGTAAACATTTCCTGTGGCATCTACCGCTAGGCCATTTGGTTTATTAAATTGTGCGGTAGCACCGCTTCCATCGGCATAGCCAGCAGTACCAGAGCCTGCCAAGGTGCTTACTGTGCCGCTTGGGGTAATTTTACGTATGCGTTGGTTTTCATAATCGGATACATAAACATTTCCTGCGGCATCTACCGCTATCCCTACTGGGCGATTAAATTGTGCGCTAGCGCCGTTACCATCGGCAAAGCCTTTTGTATCAGAGCCCGCTAAGGTGCTTACGATATATGTTTCTTTTGTTGTAATGCTAAATTCTGTTTTCCAGCTATTACCTTTTGCATCTGTAAGCTGCATTTGTATGGCAATCGTGGTATTTGCGGGAGTTAATGGCGATAGTGTAAAACTAAATGAGCTCCAAAGTCTTTCGGTACTGTAGCCGTAAATATTTGTAGAGGAATTAGATAAAATAGGTTTAATAGTAAGGTAACTACTTGTAGTGCTATATTTAGCACGTACACCACTAGCCGTTTCGGTACCGCTATTTATTACGCTAATATCTAGTACATAATCTTCTCCGCTGTAAAATGCTTGGTAGGTATTGCCTTTTGCCGCAAATTCATACTTTGAAAAGCTAAGCTTAGCTACGGGAGTAGGAGTAGTGTCTGTTGGTTTATCTGCACTTTCGTTTTTCTTACAAGCTGTAAAAGCCAAGCTGCTTAGCAATAGTATTGCTAAATTTTTGTTTAATTTCATTTTTTTTGTTTTAAATATTTGCAAAAGTAGTTTTTTTGCGAGGAATAAAAAACAAGTAACCTACAAGGAGAATAGGTTTGGATTTTTTTATATGGATAAAATTTTTGTTAATTTAAGGGAAAAGTCATAAATTTGTAAAAAAGTAAAGAAAAATGAAAAAAACAATTTCCCTTTTGGCGTTATTTTTGGCGTCAATCATTGGTGTTCAGGCACAAAAAAAAGCAAAAGTTGATTTAGATTCGTATAGATTTAATGCAACTTTTCAGAGACTTCCTACTACAGTTTATCCATTTGAGATGAGAACGTTTAATGTAGAGGTTGAAACATCAAGCTATTTTACACCCAAAATGCCTGTAAGTAGTAGTTCAGTAGTAGATAATGTTTCAGTAGATGGTTGGAAAAGATCGAATAATAATGCAACGGTAAAAATAAAGATTCATTTTGGAGATTTTACTCAAACAACTCCAACTATAAAATCGAGATTATACGAAACAAAAGATGATAAAGGAAATATAAAGGAAAGTTATACGCTTTATTGGGCTGAAACTTCTTTTTCAGGAAGAGGTATGGGAAGTGTGTCACGTTTTGTAAATCCATTAGAAGCAGCAGATACCACTAAAGAAGAAGTTAAAAAGAATAAGTTTTTAGATGCAACAACTACAGCACCATCATCAACAACAGATAGCAAATATACCGATGAACGTACTCTGAACTTAAATTTTGAGTATGTTTTTAAAACAAAAGAATTTAAGTCTTCAAGAGAAGCTGAGAGTGATTATAACGTAAATGGTAGAACAGTTTTTTCTACTTACATAAACCAATACGTAAATGATGCAGTTAGCGAAGTTAAATCGTCTGTAAACTATAGATTTGGATTTAAGCCACAGGTTGAAAACGCAATTCTTTGGATTATTGCGGATAAAACAGAAGAAGGAGATGCTAACAAGCAAGCGTATGATGCAGTAGTAGCCATCTTTAAAAATGCAGTTATTGATGAAGATATAAATATAACAGCAAAAAAATTACAACCAGTAATTGATTATTTTGAGTCGTTAAAAACTAAATATCCAGACGATGATAAACCAAGTAGAAAAATTAGATATTCAGCATATTATAATTTGGCACAGATATATTACTATTTAGACCAGCCTGAGAAAACTATAAAAGAGGGTCAAGGGTTAGTTGAGAATGATTATGATAAAAGAGATGGACATTATTTTGTTAAAGAAGCGGGGAAACTAATCGAATTGTTTAATAAAACTAAACTTAACTCAAGACATCAACCAATATTTAAGTAGTTTATTAGATAAAACTATATAAGAAAACTCGTTGTCATTTTAGACAACGAGTTTTTTTTTACACTTATCTATTATCTAGCGCATTCTTCCGTAGGACGACTTGTGTTGAAGTAAATCAAACGGTCTGTGATCGCTAGTAATGATTTATAATTTTGTAGCTGTTAAAGAATTGAGTGTTGAATTTTCGGTCAAAGACCGTGAAAATTATATTAGCACAAGTTGCAAACTTGCGTTAGTAAAGTCTCAAATCCCCTTGTGTCAAATTTCACATCTAATCTCTCGAATCTTTTTCAGCTAAGTACTTGATATTTAAAAATAATTAATCTACTTTTGCAGTCCCTTGGGTGAGCTGTGTCAAAATCAGATTTACAAAAGGAGAATTAATAAAACAAATTAACAAAAAGCAAGAAATGCCAACCATTCAACAATTAGTTAGAAAAGGTAGAGTAGCACTGGAGTTCAAGAGTAAGTCTCCAGCATTGGACAGCTGTCCACAGCGAAGAGGAGTATGCACACGTGTATATACCACTACCCCTAAAAAACCAAACTCAGCAATGCGTAAAGTTGCCCGTGTACGTTTAACCAATGGAAAAGAGGTGAATGCCTACATTCCTGGAGAAGGTCACAATTTACAAGAGCACTCTATCGTTTTGATTCGTGGTGGTCGTGTTAAAGATTTACCAGGTGTACGTTACCACATCATCCGTGGTGCATTAGATACATCAGGTGTAGCAGGTCGTAACCAACGTCGTAGTAAATATGGTACTAAACGTCCTAAACCAGGACAAGTAGCTGCCGCCCCAACAAAAGGTAAAAAGAAATAATTAGGAGGACAGAAAAATGAGAAAATCGAAACCAAAAAAGAGAATAATCCTTCCTGATCCTAAATTTAACGATGTTCAGGTTACTAGATTTGTAAACAATATGATGTATGATGGAAAAAAATCTATCGCATATTCTATTTTTTACGATGCTGTTGAATTAGCTGAGAAAAAAGGCGGAGAAAACGGCTTAGAAACATTTAAAAAAGCATTAGCTAACATCATGCCTTCTGTAGAGGTTAAATCTCGTCGTGTAGGTGGAGCTAACTTTCAAGTTCCAATGGAAGTAAGACCAGATCGTAAAATTGCTTTAGGAATGAAATGGTTAATTAACTATGCTCGTAAGCGTGGCGAAAAAACCATGAAAGAAAAATTAGCAGGCGAAATGGTTGCAGCAGCCAAAGGCGAAGGTGCAGCAGTTAAAAAGAAAGAAGATACGCATAAAATGGCAGAAGCCAACAAAGCGTTCTCTCACTTTAGATTTTAATTTGTAGCTATAAGTTTATAAAAGAAAACAGTACACCGATTGTTGAATGTTAATAATCGGTGTATTTTTTTAAATAGAAATCACACAATTACATTTAATTTAAAAATGGCAAGAGATTTAAAATTCACAAGAAATATTGGTATCGCTGCGCACATTGATGCAGGAAAAACCACTACTACAGAGCGTATTCTTTATTACGCAGGTGTAAGTCACAAAATAGGTGAGGTACACGAAGGTGCAGCTACCATGGACTGGATGGCTCAAGAGCAAGAGCGTGGTATTACCATTACTTCTGCGGCTACAACTGTAGAGTGGAAATATAGAAACCAAGCTTACCACATGAACATTATCGATACTCCTGGACACGTGGATTTTACCGTAGAGGTAAATCGTTCGTTACGTGTATTGGATGGATTGGTATTTTTATTTTCAGCAGTTGATGGGGTAGAACCACAATCTGAAACCAACTGGCGTTTGGCTAACAACTACGAAGTACCACGTATCGGTTTCGTAAATAAAATGGACCGTTCTGGTGCTGACTTCTTGAAAGTTGTAAAACAAGTAAAAGACATGTTAGGTAGCAATGCAGTGCCTTTGCAATTGCCAATCGGTTCTGAAGATCAATTCAAAGGTGTGGTTGATTTAATCAACAACCGTGGTATTGTTTGGAATGAGCATGATAAAGGAATGACTTTTACGGAAGTTCCAATCCCAGAAGATATGCTTGCAGAAGTTGCTGAATGGAGAGAAAAATTATTAGAATCAGTAGCTGAGTATGACGAGTCTTTGATGGAGAAATTCTTCGAAGCTCCAGAAACCATCACTGAGCGTGAAGTATTAGACGCCTTGCGTAAAGCGGTGTTAGATGCTAAAATTGTTCCTATGGTTTGTGGTTCATCTTTCAAAAACAAAGGTGTTCAAACCATGTTGGATTATGTAATGGAATTATTGCCTTCGCCAATGGACAGCAAAGGTGTAACTGGTACTAACCCTGATACAGGTGTTGAAATCACTTTAGCGCCATCTGAAAAAGAACCTTTTGCCGCTTTAGCATTCAAAATTGCGACTGACCCATTCGTAGGTCGTTTGTGTTTCATCCGTGTTTATTCAGGAAACTTAGAAGCAGGTTCATATATTTTCAATGCCCGTTCAGGAAATAAAGAACGTATTTCTCGTATCTTCCAAATGCACGCCAACAAGCAAAACCCAATTCCTAATGTAGGTGCTGGTGATATTGCTGCGGTAGTAGGATTTAAAGATATCAAAACTGGAGATACACTTTGCGAAGAGAAAAATCCAATCGTTTTAGAATCTATGGATTTCCCTGAGCCAGTTATCGGTTTGGCTATCGAGCCAAAAACGCAAGCTGACGTGGATAAATTAGGTATGGCTTTAGGTAAATTAGCTGAAGAAGATCCAACATTTAGAGTTCAAACTGACGAAGAAACAGGTCAAACTGTAATTTCAGGAATGGGTGAGCTTCACTTAGATATTTTAATTGATCGTTTGAAACGTGAGTTTAAAGTAGAAGTAAATCAAGGAGCTCCACAAGTAGCTTACAAAGAGGCTATTTTTGGTACTACTCAACACCGTGAAACTTACAAAAAACAATCAGGTGGTCGTGGTAAATTTGCAGATATTCAAGTTATTATTTCTCCAATTGATGCAGATTACGAAAAAGGTGGTTTACAATTTGTAAATGAAATTACAGGTGGTGCCATTCCTCGTGAGTTTATTCCTTCAGTAGAAAAAGGTTTTGCATCAGCGATGGCGAATGGTGTATTGGCAGGTTATCCACTTCCAGACATGAAAGTTCGTTTGATTGATGGTTCATTCCACGCAGTCGATTCAGATGCTTTATCATTCGAATTGGCAGCTCGTATGGCTTATCGTGAAGCATTACCAAAATGTCAACCAACTTTGATGGAGCCAATCATGAAAATCGAAATTCTTACCCCAGAAGAAAACATGGGAGATGTAATCGGTGATATGAACCGTCGTCGTGGTCAATTATTAGGTATGGATACGCGTAATGGTTCACAAGTAATTAAAGCTACAGTGCCACTTTCAGAAATGTTTGGTTATGTAACTCAATTGCGTACCATCACTTCAGGACGTGCAACTTCTACCATGGAGTTTGATCACTACGTAGCAGCGCCTAAAAACGTTCAAGACGAAGTAATTGCAAAATCTAAAGGAAGAACTAAAGCCGTAGATCAATAATTAAAATGAAAAATGTATTCATCTTTTTGGAGATGAATACATTTAATAATAAACCGGTAAACTGTTATCAATAGCTCTAACAGCAAGCCATAATTAAAACAAACATGAGCCAAAGAATTAGAATTAAATTAAAATCGTATGATTACAACTTGGTAGATAAATCTGCTGAGAAAATCATCAAAACGGTAAAACCTACTGGCGCAGTAGTTAGCGGACCAATTCCGTTGCCAACACAAAAGAAAATCTTTACTGTTTTGCGTTCACCACACGTAAACAAAAAAGCAAGAGAGCAATTTCAATTGTGTGCCTATAAACGTCTAATTGACATTTATAGTTCAAACGCTAAAACAGTTGATGCTTTGATGAAACTTGAATTACCTAGCGGTGTTGAAGTTGAAATTAAAGTTTAATTAGTTTCTATTTTTTTTAAAAAGCCTTGTTATTTTTAAATAACAAGGCTTTTTTTATAATAATTAAGCAAGATAAACAAGGAAGTAAAAAAAAGGATAAAAAACCAACTAACTATTTGAATATTAAGAAACATTCACTATCTTTGCAGTCCCTTTAGGGGAAATGTATCCACCTTGAACGAAGCCCTACTGCTTCGATGGGTGTTAATTAAATAAAAGAAAATGTCAGGAATTATTGGAAAAAAAGTAGGAATGACCAGCATTTTTGACGCCGAAGGAAGAAATATTCCTTGTACGGTGATCGAAGCTGGGCCTTGTGTAGTGACACAAGTTAAAACCGAAGAAAATGACGGTTATGTTTCCGTTCAGCTTGGTTATGACGAAGCGAAAGAAAAAAACACTACAAAGCCATTGATGGGTCACTTTGCAAAAGCAAACACGACTCCAAAACGAAAATTGGTTGAGTTTGATCCGTTTGAAACTACTTTAAACTTAGGAGATGTTGTTACAGTTGATATTTTCGCTGAAGGCGATTATGTTGATGTTGTAGGTACGTCAAAAGGTAAAGGATTTCAAGGTGTGGTAAAACGTCACGGATTTGGTGGTGTGGGTGGTCAAACTCACGGTCAGCACAATCGTTTACGTGCGCCAGGTTCATTAGGTGCTTCTTCTTATCCTTCACGTGTATTTAAAGGTATGCGTATGGCAGGAAGAACTGGAGGTGATAGAGTGAAAGTTCAAAACTTAAGAGTTTTGAAAATCTATGCTGATAAAAACCTTTTAGTAGTTAGTGGTTCCGTTCCAGGGGCTAAGGGTTCTTACGTAATCTTAGATAAATAAGC
>JAIEMU010000043.1 GCA_019751895.1 Sphingobacteriaceae bacterium
ACCGCCGATGCATGTGCAAGAAGAAATAGTAAGGATTCTAGACGCTTTCACAGAGCTGACAACAGAGCTGACAACAGAGCTGACAACAGAGCTGACAGCCAGAAAAAAACAATATGAATATTATCGGGATAAATTGTTGACTTTTGATGATTGGGTTGAGTGGAAGTGTTTGGGTGATGTGGCATTAAAAATTTCATCTGGTGGTACACCTAATACTAGTGTCGCTGAATATTGGGAAAATGGCACAATTCCTTGGATGAGTTCTGGAGAGGTTAATTTAGAAACAGTTTATAGTACAGAAAAATACATTAGTGAATCAGGTTTAAAAAATTCTAGTGCTAAATTTGTTCCTAAAAATTCAATTGTAATGGCATTGGCTGGGCAAGGTAAAACTCGTGGTAAAGTAGCAAGAATAAGAATAGATTTAACAACTAACCAGTCTCTTGCTTCACTTATTTTTGATAGAGATAAAATTAATTCAGATTATGTGTTTCATTTTCTAAAAACTCAATATGATAATTTACGCCAAATATCGTCAGGTAGTGGAACTCGTGGTGGTTTAAATTTGCAAATGATTGCGAACTATAAAATCCCTATTCCACAACTTTTAGAGCAAGAACGCATAGTTACAATCCTCGATAAATTTGATGCGCTTACTAATTCAATTACTGAAGGTTTACCACGTGAGATTGAGCTACGTAAGCAGCAGTACGAATATTATCGTGATATGTTATTAAATTTTCCCAAATCCAAATTAGAGGAATAGCATGGGTAAATCTTTAAAAGAAGTTGCAGAACAGCTCAAAAAGGCTAATAAAAGAGTTCAATTAATCTATGCATTTAATGGTACTGGTAAAACACGCCTATCTCGTGAGTTTAAAAAATTAGTTCCACCAAAAAATAATAATGATGAAGATGAATCACGACACTCTGAGTTGTTTAATAAGAAAATCCTTTATTATAGTGCATTTACTGAAGACTTATTCTATTGGGATAATGATTTAGAAAGCGATACAGAGCCAAAATTAAAAATTCAGCCTAATGCATTTACTAAATGGGTGTTTCAAGATCAAGGACAAGACCGAAATGTTATCACAAACTTTCAGCGTTATACCAATGAAAAGCTAACGCCACATTTTAATAATGAATACACAAAAGAAGAAAATGGGTATAAAATTCAAGTTCCTGCTTTTACGGAAGTAACATTTTCTTTTGAACGTGGTAATGAGCTGAGTGATACAAGCATTAAAATCTCAAAAGGTGAAGAGAGTAATTTTGTTTGGAGCATCTTTTATACTCTATTCCATCAAGTTATAGAGGTTTTAAACATAGCCGATACATCTGAACGTGAAACAGAAGTATTCAATAATTTGGAGTATGTTTTTGTTGATGATCCTGTAAGCTCACTGGATGAGAATCATTTAATTGAATTAGCCGTTGATTTAGCTGAATTAATAAAATCAAGTCAATCAGACTTGAAATTTATCATAACAACTCATAATCCGCTTTTTTTTAATGTACTTAGTAATGAATTTAATAATAAACATAAGTCTGGCTATAAAAGCAAACATCATCAAAAATATCGGTTAGAAAAACTTGAAGATGGCAACTTCTCTCTTATAGATCAGGCAAAAGACTCACCTTTTTCATACCACCTGTATCTTTTATCTGAACTAGATAAAGTAATAACAACTGGTGACATCAAAAAATATCACTTTAATTTCATACGTAACATCCTAGAAAAAACATCTACTTTTCTTGGTTATAATGAGTGGAAAGAGCTATTGCCTAATGAAGCAGAAGGCTCCAGAGAAGCTTACTATAATCGTATAATAAACCTATCAAGTCATTCTAAACATGCTGGTGAAGAAACCTCGATATTGACAGATGCTGATAAACGTGTCCTAGGTTACTTGGTTAACAAGTTTAATGAAATGTATAAATTTAAAAATAATGCAGAACAACAAAGCAATGCTCAAGAGACTGAATAAATGACTAATTACAAAACTATTGCCGAATCAAATAACTTTATTGTTCTAGATAAATACACTAAGATAGAACAATCAAGTAGTGGTTATCAAAGTGAATCCGAGCTAGAGAATGAATTCATTAATGACTTAATTAGTCAGGGTTATGAGTATTTACCAGACTTAAACACTCCAGATAAAATGCTGGCTAATGTACGATTGCAGTTAGAAGCATTAAATCAAGTACAGTTTCTTGATGTTGAATGGCGTAGATTTGTCGAACAGTATTTAGATAAACCCAGCGATAATATAGTCGATAAAACTCGCAAAATTCATGATCATTATATCCATGATTTTGTTTTTGATGATGGACATATTCAGAATATTTATTTATTAGATAAAAAGAATATTTCCCGTAATAAGCTCCAAGTAATTAAGCAGTTTGAACAAAAAGGAACGCATGCTAACCGTTATGATGTAACTGTTTTGGTTAATGGTTTACCTTTGGTGCAGGTGGAGCTTAAAAAGCGTGGTGTAGCTATCCGTGAAGCCTTTAACCAAGTTCATCGCTATAGTAAGGAAAGCTTTAATACCGATAATTCATTATTCAAATACTTACAGCTGTTTGTGATTTCAAATGGTACCGATAGTCGTTATTTCGCTAATACTACTAAACGCAATAAAAATAGCTTTGATTTCACTATGAATTGGGCTAGATCAGATAATACTTTAATTAAAGATCTCAAAGACTTTACGGCTACATTCTTCCAAAAGAATACTTTACTCAACGTAGTATTGAGTTATTCAGTATTTGATGCAAGTGATACTCTATTGGTAATGCGACCATATCAAATTGCGGCGACAGAGCGTATCTTATGGAAAATCAATAGTTCTTATTTAGCTAAGAATTGGAGTGATACTGAAAGTGGTGGCTATATCTGGCACACAACAGGTTCAGGTAAAACACTGACCAGCTTTAAAGCGGCGCGATTAGCTACGGAGCTTAATTTTGTTGATAAAGTATTCTTTGTGGTTGACCGTAAAGATCTAGATTATCAAACAATGAAAGAATATCAACGCTTTTCCAAAGATAGCGTGAATGGTTCAGAAAATACTGCAGGACTTAAACGTAACCTTGATAAAGATGACAATAAAATCATAGTTACTACCATCCAGAAGTTAAATAATCTAATTAAAGGCGAACATGACTTACCTATTTATAATAAACAAGTAGTGTTTATTTTTGATGAAGCACATCGCTCACAATTTGGTGAGGCTCAGAAAAATCTTAAAAAGAAATTCAAAAAGTTTTATCAATTTGGTTTTACTGGAACCCCAATATTTCTACAGAATGCTTTGGGCGCAGAAACCACTGCTAGTGTATTTGGACGTGAATTACATTCGTATGTAATTACCGATGCGATACGCGATGAAAAGGTTTTAAAATTTAAAGTTGATTACAATGATGTCCGTCCACAGTTTAAAGCAATTGAGACGGAACAGGATGAGAAAAAACTCTCTGCAGCAGAAAATAAGGAAGTGTTACTACATCCTGATCGTATTCGTGAGATATCGCAATACATTCTAAATAACTTTAAACAGAAGACTCATCGCTTACAAGCTAATGGTAAAGGCTTTAATGCCATGTTTGCAGTTAGTAGTGTTGATGCTGCTAAACTGTATTATGAATCATTTAATAACCTACAAAAAAGTAGTGTGGCACCATTAAAGGTAGCCACGATTTTCTCGTTTGCGGCTAATGAAGAGCAGAATTCAGTTGGTGACATCCTTGATGAAAGTTTTGAAACATCAGCAATGGATAGTTCAGGCAAAGAGTTTCTAAGTCGAGCTATTGATGATTACAATGCAATGTTTAAAACTAATTATAGTGTTGATAGTAAAGAGTTCCAAAATTATTACCGTGATCTTGCCAAACGAGCTAAGAATCAAGAAGTTGATTTGCTAATTGTAGTTGGGATGTTTTTAACTGGGTTTGATGCTCCTACATTGAATACTTTATTTGTTGATAAAAACTTACGTTATCATGGTTTAATTCAAGCCTATTCACGGACTAATCGTATCTATGATGCCACTAAAACCTTTGGTAACATTGTTACTTTTCGTGACCTAGAACAAGCTACTATTGATGCGATTACATTATTTGGCGATAAAAATACCAAAAACGTGGTCTTAGAGAAAAGTTACAAAGAATACATGGAAGGATTTAAAGATGTTGCCACAGGAGAAGCTCGGCGTGGTTATATCGATATAGTAACTGAGTTAGAGCAACGCTTTCCAAAACCAGATGTAATTGAAACTGAGACTGAGAAAAAAGAATTTGCTAAACTATTTGGTGAATACCTGCGCATTGAGAATGTTTTACAAAACTATGATGAATTTGCGAGCTTGAAAGCATTACAAAATCTTGATATGAGTGACCCTGTAGCCGTAGATGAGTTCAAGCATAAACATTATCTAGGTGATGAGGCTCTAACAGCTATGGAACAAATTAATGTTCCAGCTGAACGTATAATTCAAGATTATCGCTCAACATATAATGATATCCGTGATTGGCTACGTCGTGAGAAATCTGCCAACAATAAAACCACTTCTAATATTGATTGGGAAGATGTTGTATTTGAAATTGATTTGCTTAAATCATTAGAGATTAATTTGGACTATATTCTAGAATTGATTTTTGAGAAGAATAAGAAACAAAAAGATAAACAGTCGTTAGTTGAAGAGGTTCGCCGCTTAATTCGTGCCAGCGTAGGTAACCGTGCTAAAGAAAGTCTTCTGGTTGATTTTATTAATAAAACCAATCTAGATGATTTCCAAGATAAAGCTGGCATTATTGAAGCATTTTTTACATTTGCTCAAGCTGAACTAAAGCGTGAAGCTGAAGAACTGATTAAGTTAGAAAACCTGAATGAAGAACCTGCCAAGCGCTATATTACTACTTCATTGAAGCGTGAATATGCTAGTGAAAATGGTACTGATCTTAATGCTGTTCTGCCAAAAATGAGTCCACTTAATCCTCAATATCATAGCAAAAAACAAAGCGTATTTCAAAAAATAGCTGGATTTATTGAGAAGTTTAAAGGTATTGGTGGGAATTTGTAAGAGTCAATATGTTATATTAAATTGAGAGTATAACATTAGCCAGATGTTAAGACATCCGTAAACTTTGAAATGGAGTTATATGAGTAAAAAAATTTTGTTAGTTACAGGGGCAGGGGCGAGTAAATCTCTTACTGCCTCACTCCCTAAGAACCAAAAAGTAGGTTTAATCGTTGTCCAATTACTTGATTCTATGACTAAATCTCATTTGGTATAGCGTCATCAATATACCGCGCCTCGCCAATAATAAAATGAGCTAATTTGTAGTACCACCATGGTCTATGCTCACAAAATTCATCATTGTTAAAATAATGAAATAATTGATGAATAATATTTTTGTAATTCTTATCATAAGAATATATCCTTGGATTTGCTTGAATGGATATTAGTTCTTTATGAGTAATACCCGAATACTTACCATTTGAAATAAAATTATCTTTATTGTATTTAATTGTCTTATTGAATTCTAGTAGCCATATTTTATTAATGCACTCTGTAGGTTTAAGATCAACATATCCATTTTTGCAATTCTTAATAAAATTAAAGACTTGATATATTGCCTCAGAAGTAATCAATTCATAATTTCTTGAATTATTTCTTCTAGGTAAATTGCAGAAATTTGTTTCTTTTATTTTACCCAATAAGATAAATTTATCAGAATTCATACTTTTTACTACGCGCTCATTCAATCGAAAATACAATTGATTTAGCACCACCCAGTCAACATCATTGCTAAATTTAAACGCTTCAAAAACTTTACTATAGATTAGTAAAATTATCTCTAGAATCCCGAAGCAATTACGATCTAATTTCAATTCAATTTTTTTAATTGATGGGCATAGATCTTTACTATTTAAATTATTAAAACTACATTCGAATGTACTTCCATTTGAATAAATAATATTAATAATTGTATTTTGGTCAAATATATCTATGCTTATTTTTTTATTATTTCTAGCGGTAAACTTTAGTTTATTATATTCGGCGCTAAACTCTGCATTATTGATGTTTTCAGTAAGATAATAAGTATTGGTAGTAACTTTTTGTGAATTAACGGCTACATTAATAGCACGCTTCATTAGGTAACTATTAGAATTTAATTGCAAATAATCTGAATAATTATTGACTTGATTTGCAAAATAATCATTATCATTCCATTTTGGAAATGATATTAAGTCAAATAATTTGCAAATCTCTCCAACAGACCTTAAGTATTCAGATAAATTAACACCTTCTTCAGAAGTGAAAGTAATATTAAATCTAACTATTTCATACCAAACAGCATAGATAAATACTTTTAATTCATCATTTAAATCAACTTTAGGACAAAAAAATCCATTGTAATCATAACTAAACACATTTAATTGTTTACTTTTCATATTATTCTTTCTATGTTTTAATATTAAGTGATACATTATTATAGTAAATGTAACAAGTGTAACCTTAAGTGTTACTATTAATATATTGTTCTGTACTGATATTATTAAATTATTACACTTGTTACAGTAAAGTTAGTATAATAGAAGCAAGTTACATATTTACCAATTCGCTTAAGCGTTCAATTGTGACTTTTACCCCACGATCGTATATGCCATGTTTTCTCATTATAATGTCTTTGCCTTCTTTGGTCTCTTCATGTAGTACGCCAATACTAATCAAAAAATTGCGTTCGCTTTTGGCTTTCTTAAAATTGTTGTAACCATATATCTCCGCTAAACACTTTCGTACGATATAAGCGATTTCTGCGCCCATCTCAGTTTCAATAAATCCATATATCTCTTTTGGCTTATTACCTGCATGATAGAAATACTTGTTGCGGTCTTTACTTACAACGTCATATAGTTTAGCTAACCATGCTTGTTCGTCAACGTTACCACCACGCTCAATTAAGTATTGCAGCAATATTTGCCATACTGTATTTACTGGATTAAAGCCATCGTGTAATATTCCAAGATGTTTAGCTAATGCACCAGCTACGGCAACACTCGCGAATGCTGGGACAATACGATCATGAATCTCGGTGCTGCCGATTTCTTTAGAGTGTTTGTTGATTCTCGTAATAAACTCGGTTTGAATCTCCTGATACTTGCGAATTAACCACTCTTTATTGTGCCTATGATGCGCCAGGTAATTACTGATAAACTCATACCCAGCAATACCATGACACTCATTAATAGACGTGTGAAGATGTTTAGCATAGCTACTTTTAACAGCATGATCATGAAAGTTTGTTGGTGTCATCATTTGGAGATTATACAATCGAGTTTCCTCTGCACCCATTAGTTCACCACCTTCACGTTCTAATATATACTGTTCAGTAGCCTTATTACCGCTAGACAAGTAGCATAATTGCCAACGTAATTGCTCACGACTAGATACGCCATCTTGCGCCATACGTCCACGCCCTTGATTATTACCAATCTGCATAATGATGTCACTTAATGCTATCTGGCGGTTAAGTTGCTTCATCTCATCTAATACCAATAAGCTGTTATTGGATAATGCACACAATAGGTCAAGATTGTTACCAGTCTGTTTCCATTGTTTCTGCACGTAATTACCATTGCCAACAACACTTCCAGCCATTGAGAGAGCCAAGCTCTTAAATGTTCCACCTTGATAACTATAGATGTGGAATCCGTAACTCATACTGATACTAAGTTCTGGCATTGCCATACCAACAAATGCGCTATAGATCGCAAATTCAAGCATTGGATTACCAATTGCATACTTAGCGACCTTATTTTGCCAATCAAATAGATTACCGCTAATGGTTCGTTTGTCTTTTGATTGAATATAGTAATACTTGTTTAAATTAGCACCAATAAATACCGGATAGTTTTCATTTGGGTAGAAATATGTTTCACTATCTAACCAGCCACCGTTATATGGGCGTACGCCTTTAGTCACATTGTTATCTATTCGTATAACACGCAATATAAACTCCTCAATTTTAGAATTTAATGTACGGTTATAATGTTTGGTAACACCTTTGGAATATAGTGCGCTCATGAACTTAGAATCTAAATCTACAGGGATAATAAAGTTCTTATCTTCACCAAAGTGGTTAAATAAATCTATCTGGTAAAACCTACGATCATCGTTATCAATTACAAATCCTTGCACGATAAGTAACTCACATAAGGTAATCCATGTAATTACTTCTTTCTTTTCAGCATCTTTGTAGGTGTACTCGTATTCAAGGCTAAATTTACTTGTGTTAAAACGATACTGTTGAAGTATGCTAGCAGTAAAGACAAAGTATTCACCTTCAAAGCTTCCACATTTGACTGTATTTAGTTTCTTGATTAATTTATCCTTTGGCGTAACTTCTAGCGATATTGGCTCAACATTTGGTATCTCGTTATCTTTAATTTGTTGATTAAGTGATTGTATTGGGTCGTAATTATTCATTCACGCACATCCTCTCTTAATATCATGTTAATAAGTGGTCTAGTGTACTGATTTAATAGCTTAATAAATGCAGTTGCACCACGTTTCATAATAAAGTCATTGGCATCATCGCCATTGCTAAAGGTTACTGGGTAAATCTCGCAATCTCGATGTGTTTCCAAAAGCTTTTTAGCTTCCTCAACACCAGCATTGCGTAGTTTGTTACTGTCATTATCAACCAGTAGCAAATATGGCAGCTTATGCGCTTTAGTTGCAGTGATTACCTTATCCAAATTACCAACGTTAAATGCACATAGGATGATCGGGAGATATACTTGTACATTGAAGTGGTCATTAATTGCTTCATAGGCTGATAATCCTGTGGCCAGTCCTTCACACAGAATAAAGAAAGAGTTCTTATGATCAAACACATGTGGACATGGATTCGTCATCGGGTAACGCCAAAAGTTACCGCCTACGCTCCCACGGAATATTTTATTTTTGCCTGAGGTATCTATCGACTGATAACCTTGCAAGATGCCATTTTGATTCATTAATGGCACGCAGAGTAGATTTGGATTACTCCTGGTATCAAGACGTAGCTGATAAAGCTGTTGATGTGAAATTCCTTTGCGCGTTAAGTAGTCATGTGAGTGGCATGGATTGAAGTTACTGTACTGATTAACGTAGTACGTGCGCTTTTGGGACATTTCTTTATCGCGTTTTACCAGATCAGCTTTAACCTTAGCATTAATTTGTGCTTGTAATTGTTTACGTGCCTCTGGTGTACGTAAAGGTTGGCAGACATCATCATTAATGTTGATGTGATATTTATCTGAAAATTGAGTTACCCAGTTTCCGTAACAGACAGTTACAAATTTAGTACAGCCATTATATAGTACTTTAAACCAACCATCTTTACCATTTCGATTATCCGAAGTACCAACGCGATAAAATTTATCGTGAATAGATGTTGCTATTTGGTGTTGTGTAATATTTATGCCCGCAGACGACTTTATAACTTCTACTGCTTTATTGAGTTTTGCTGGAGAAACGTTTATCATTCCGCCACCTCTTGATAACAATTAATAATTGGAAAGGTAGATAGCTCAAACTCTTTAGCTTTTTTTTTGATAGGTTTATTTGGTATTATTGACATGATTAATATCCTTATAATGAAAGGATATAACCAAATATTGACAAGGGAATGAGTAATTAAGATAAAATACGTCTTATCCCGATCATACATTTGGTAATATCGTGATGTTTAATAATTTGTCTTTGTGGTATCCGACCAAAGTTAACACAAAGATGATTTAATATTGAGGGGGCTTAATTGCTCCCGTTCTCATTCCAAAATCATACAGCTATTTCCTTTCATCACGTGACCTTAACCGTATTAGCTAAAAATGTTGCGATCTCGTGCAACGGAAAAATTACCTTCCCACCATTGCCACACCCTTGTAACTTCTTGTAATTTGGCAAGTTGATTCCTTTACTTATGTAGTAATTAATTGTACTCTCTGCACAACCTAATTCATCAGCTAGCTCACGTTTTGATAATGCAGATTTATTATATTTAACCTTTAATGATTGGTAGATTTCTTTTTCAGTTTCATTCATGTAATTTTCCTCTTTTAATATGACAAATAATCTTAATCTTATAAACTTATTACAATTTTAGTTTATTAGAACTTGAATTTTGACTCGTGTTAATGTTTAATAACAAAAGTAAGCAATTATAAAATTTATGAATTTATTTGAAAAGGTACAAAATTTATTAAATTTTATAAATTTTGTACCCATAGTAAAAAATTGTGCTTTAACAATTGGAATGGCACGTATTGTGTGTGTATTATTTGATGAAATTTAGAGTGGTATTAATGTTTTTTATTGATGTCTGAATGACCGTTTTATCAATCTTATCGGATAAATTATTTTTATTTATACTAATAGTATTTCTTATGTAATTGGATAATTGTTTATTATCAATAGCAATTTTTTCACTCAAAGCCTTATATGGCAATATTCTTAACGAAGTTTTCTTTTGAGATAAAAAAGAAATATGCTCTTCAATGTTTTTAATGCTATCATTGTTTTCACCTCTAGAATTGTATTTTGACAAAGTCTGCAATTCAATTTCAAGTTCTTTAATTTTTATTTTCTTTGCGCTTTCAGATAATCTAGAATATTCATATGCTTGTAAGTATCCCTGAATTAATGATTCTGCAAACTCAGTTAGTATTAGCCTTACATTTTTAGGCCCTATGTTGTTTGCACCAACTGTACATTTATATAGGAAACTCATATAATGGTTACCTGATTTTAGATGTGCAAACCGTTTAGGATCAGTAAATAGTGATGCATTCATTTGCTTTTCCTCTTTTAAGGCAAATGAGATCCTTTTGAATTCTGCTTTATCTTCAATCAATTTGCTTAATTCGTCGATAATAACATCATAACTATTGTTCAAGATGGACTGATTAATGAATGGTGGGTTATTTTCTAATTTACATTTAGTCATAATAACATTATTGAAGTTTGGAATTATGATTTTACAATATGCATGCACTTTAATTAAATTAAGATTATTTTCTACAAAAGTACTTGAATATATTTCTGAATAGTATTTAATAATTTCTTCAAAAATAAATTGTTTCGAACTACCATTATACATTAATGGAAAATGAGACTCATCTATATCATCAAAAAGGGTTACGTAATCATCCACACTGTCATATATTATAATGGTGATATAGTTTGCAAGTGTATATTGACATAATTGGTCTTCCTTCACTGTTCCGTAATCTTCAGCATCAGGTTCCAAGCTATCAAAATGCACAAAAATTTCGTTCAATTTATTATAGAATTCAGGATTAATATTTACGTCAGCATTAGCGAGTCTCCCTAATGCTGGAAATCCATCCGCAATATCCGTCATATTTTCAAAGACTATATCTAGCATTATGTCTAAGTTTTCAGGATGCTTATAATTTTTATGATTAAGAATAAACTCTTTGATCTGAGAGCTTAAATCATCTGCCAGATCTGTAGGTAATTTCTCTATTAGTGGTATATTCAATGAGTCAGATATTTCTTCTAATAATTCTCTTCTTTTTTGCATGAATTCATTCATTTTCGTTTCTTTCAAAAATATTATTAATAGCATCGCGGCCATTATCAGGTGATAATTTAGCATAACGTAATGTCATTTTAATGTCTGCATGATTCATTAATCGTTGTATGGTATAGATTGGTGTGCCAGCAATTGCCAATAAACTAGCGAATGTATGCCTCAGTGTGTGAACCACCGCTCGGTTTTTACTATCGTTTGATTCCAAGCCTTGATTAAATAACTCATTGAAAATTGTTTGCAATTTACTTTGTATGTAATCCATCCCAATACGTGTACCATTCGAATGCTCAAATAAATAACTGTTAGGAGATTTGCCTTTGATTGCTTCACTTAATGGCTTATACAACAAATCTGGGATATAACCAGTGTATGATATCTTGCCTTTGCCTGACGATTTTGCTTTATAATCTACTAGATTGATTGTCTTAGCTCGTAGGTTGATATCTTTTACCATGATAGCCCTTATTGATTCCAGTCGCCCACCTGTTGACAATGATGTTAGTACAAATAAATGTAGTGCACTATCGTCTTTCACCTTATCTAGTATTAGCGAAACCTCGTCATGATTGAAATATCTTTCTCTGGCATTATCTATTCCTGATATTTTCGATACAATGGGCGTAGTTTGTAATTTATCTACAGATACTGCATGATTGAGTATTGATGTTAGTAGGGTTAGTATATTATTTACTGTTTTTGGTGATAGCTCTTTGAGTTTTTGCTGTTTCAATTTCTCGATGATGTCACGACTAATAAGTGTTACGTCGTCGTTGGCTAGGCTCGATAAGTGATTCTTGAAAATTGATTTATCATTATTAATGTTTTTTTCAACATTGTGACTATTGTGTGTACTTAGCGAGCGATACTCGAAATATATGTCAGCCAGGTGTTGTAATGTAGTGACTTCTTTTTTACGCTTACGTTTTATTGGCTCAGGCACTTCGCCAAGCCTTTGCTTGGTAATAATCTCATCAAGTTTAGCTTTGGCATACTGCTCAGTAATTCCTTCACTCTTCAATCCAATTTTTATTCTATTCCTGATCGGCCTACCATCTTTGCCTAATTTTGTTTTATCTTTAAAGCATGCTAGATATGTAATATCATCTTTGTCTGTATGATAATACAATTGGATACATGATCCATATTTTTTAGAATTGACGTATTTGCCAGTAGGAGTTTTATTCACGATTTTATACCAATTTAATGTTAAAGATGGTTGGGTTTTTATCTCACCCTATTCTCACCCACATATTATAAAACATTGCAAAACATTATTCAATGTTATATGGTATATTTTTCTCGCTATGCCTTGTTATTGTTAGCTCTTGGAAGGTTTTGTAAAGAATTATAAAAGACTGTAAATGTATTGATTTAAGGCTCATAACCCGAAGGTCGTTGGTTCAAATCCAGCCCCCGCAACCAATTCAAATCAATATCCTATTATTAAAAAATTCCAAATACAACAAATTTCCTTTCATTCTATTTTCCTGCTGATAATAAATTTACCATAATTCAATATCATCTCCAATTATTTCTGTTCATTTAATCTTGTTTAGGAATAAATGTTTTGCTACATTGATCCGGGTAAGTCATATTCTCTCATTACTCTTATTCACGTTACATTTCACAATTCGGCTTAATTATTTATTCTCATTTGCTGGTCATTTGCAGAAACAATCTAATTTCATGATATTTTACAGCGCTGTGTAATTAAAACAATGTGTTATCTAAGTAGTTTCATTTGCAGGAAATTTCATTTGGTAATTCTTAGTGAGAACTAGAGCTATATCCATTCAATTAAACCTAGTCTAAGTGATTACGAGTATAGGGACGTGACTTTTCTCTGCCAGAGGTATAATCCCCCGACCAAACCAACATTTTTTGTTTTGCGGCTTAATGGCGATACTAAAGAGCATAGCTAAGCGTTTGCTCGTGCGAGACCAGCAAAGTTTTTGAAATTGTTTTATGGAGTTTACGACTAAAAGAATTTATAAAAGTTTTCTGCACACGTAAACTCTGATTAGCTGATTATGGCTATAATCGGCAAATCAGCTCAGTTACGTAGTGTCGTTAATGAAGATTAATTGAGTGAAGGAAGTATGGCTGAGCGCAATTAATTTCACACTCCGCCACCATAGCAGGGCTATGCTTTATCGGCGTTAATAATGTTAGCCGTAAAATAAAACAAATGAGAATCATATAAATAGTATAATTTTGCTTTAATTGCTTTTGTTTAAGATGTGCCCATGAAAAAATTAATATTGATACTGAACTTTTTTATTGTAAGTTCATTTGCTGCTGAAAATAAACTAACTACTATAGAAAGTGGTATCTCGTTTTATACAGAATATTACCCAAATACAGCTGCTAAATTTAAAGGTACTATTGTTTTTGAAAATGGTAGTGGTACAACTACAGATGAATGGACACAAAATAAGACGTTTTTCAACTGTGCAAAGCAAGCTGGCTCAATATTCCTTTATGATCGTAATGGATTGGGCAAAAGTCCAGCTGATCTAAATACATCGGTAAATAATCCAATTACTGCAGAGTTAGTTACTGGTAAGCTAATGAAAATATTGAAGCTACGGCATATTCCAGAACCATATATCATTGTTGGTCATTCCTACGGTGGTTTATATGCTGATTATTTTGCGCGTGAATATCCGTCAAATATTAGCGGGGTATTCCTTGTTGATCCAGCTCCAGAAAGTTTTCAATATACAGATAGCTTGATGAGTAAACTGGATATCGAAAGCTGGAATAAAATTCCTAACTCTCAACTATACAAAGACTATAGCTATGAAAATGCCAATAAATATCATTTGATGACTTCAGCAGAGGTTTTTTACCAGCTGAAAGGCTTGAACCAATCGCAACTTCAATTAAATAAACTCCCTAAATTATCGGATAAAATTCCTATAATAGTTGTATCTTCTATTCAAATGGAAAGTGCAAATGTGATAAATGGTGCTTGGCTCAAAAAGCAAAAAGCTTATATAAATAATAACCCAAAAAGTAAAATCATCACGATAGACTCTGGACATTTCATTCAGTTAGAGCAACCGCAGGTTGTTTGTGATCAGCTAAAGCAAATAGTAAACTGGATTAAATTGACGCAAAATTAAACCGTAAGCCTTATTTACTCACGGTTTATTAACATTTTTTGGGGATATCCGCTATAACAAATTGATTTCATTCTCTAATGGCTGCAATTTATCGAGGATCTCGCTAAAATCTGGATAGCTGCCAAAGATCATTGCGCGCATTTGCTTATAATCATCTTGAAGCACTTTTAGACGATATTCTGGTGGAATTAACTTTAAATTACCAGTCAAACACTCCTCATATTTAGCCCAGTTACATGGATAAAATTTCTGTTTGAACTCAACCACATCCCTTAATAAGCTTATGTCATCTAATGCATTATTCTTTATTGATGAAGATGTCAACATTGCTAAATCATAATAATGGCGTGAATAACGTAGCGGCAATTTACTCTCAACGGGACGATTAGCCTCATGATGTAATATGGTTGCTTTCTCCCAGAATGTACGCTCAGCAACGATAGCTTTCACCTCACATATTGTATGTGTAAATAATTGAGGAAAGGCATCTGCTGCAAATGAAGTTATCGGATATTCTCCAAATGGTAACCACGCGGCTAGCGGGCCAATTTCTAATAAAATTTGAGGTCTCAGATATTGGTCATTAAATACCGCTGGATAATTAACATAAATAACTAGCTTGGTAGTATGGTCTAACTCACAATGACAAATAGGCTGCAATAGCGTATTGAGCCTCGGCAAAATCTGATCTTGCATAAATTCATGGGCGCTATCATTGAGCGATTGATTAAATTTATTTTGCTGGCTATTACTCCGTGCTAGTAATGGATTATCTTGCGTCACTGTATTCCAGTCTAAAACCAGATCAATATCTTCAGAAAAGCGTTCAATTATATTGAATACCTTGGATAAGCTAGTACCGCCTTTGAACATCAGGATTTTAGATAAGTACCCATCAGCAAATATTTTACTTAGAACCCATGTAACCCAAAAATCTTTCTCTGCAATAGCTGGAGTTACTTGCTTTTTTATGGCTGTTTCATTAAATAGCTCACGGAGCTGGGGTTTATTAAATGAGGCAATGCGATCCATGCCCTACTCCTGACAAACTTGTTTAATTATGCTATAAACCCAATCCGTAACCGTTTTGGTATCTTTTATTATCTTAGGGTATAATTTACTATCGATTTTTTGTTTAAGCTTAACAATAATTTCAGCTGAGATATTATCTTTACCAAGGCTTTTGATTGCCTGAACTAATAAAGCACTTTCTGCGTATTTAAACCCGATATTTTTAAGTGCTATTTTTTTAAATTCTAGTTGATTACCTAAAACATCGTATTCACGTTTTGGTCCATCACTAAAATAATCATATCTGGCTGGTACTTGAGTTGATAAACCAAGTAAATAAAGTGCAGTATCTCCCGATGGTTCAATACGCCATTTGAATTTACGGGCAAGAGCATGTGCCACCTTATCTATTTCTGGGCTGAGATATTGATCTAAAAGATCACTGTACTTAGGGAAGTCATAGATGCCACGCATTACCCGACGAATTTTATTTTCTTTGGCTAATGTAGAGAGTGCTTTATCAATATTATCTCCCGCAAATTTATCGATAAAATCAGCGCCAGAAAATACATAACCTTTGCCAGTTCCTTTTATTA
>JAIEMU010000174.1 GCA_019751895.1 Sphingobacteriaceae bacterium
ATAAAACGATGAAAAAACTTATTCTATTTAGCTATTCGCTATTTTTATTCCTTAGCGTTTCAAATGCATTTGCAAACATTTCAGAGCCTTTGAAAAAAGACGGCATTGATCCAATTTGCCAAATGAAAGTAAAGGCAGGAAACACCAACACTTTTTATTTCAACAAAGTAAACTATGGTTTTTGTTCAGATAATTGTAAAAAAAGATTTGCTGCTGAGCCAAGAAAATACATTAAAAAATAAAAAACAGTTTTTTACCTTAAACATATAAAAATGCGCAAAAGTATTCTTTTTCTTACGTTTTCAATCTTATTGATGAGTGCTTGCAAAGAAAACAGCAAACGCCTACCCTATTTACAATTGACTGAAACCCAAAAAATGGTTGACGGAAAAATTGTTATTGATAGTGTCTTTAAAACCATTCCAAACTTTAGTTTTTTAGACCAAGATAGCACAGTTTTCACACTAAAAAACTTAGAAAATAGCATTTATGTAGCAGATTTTTTCTTCACCTCTTGCCCTAGTATCTGCCCTACAATGCACCGAAATCTATTGAAAGTATATAAGAAGTATGAACAAAATACGGATGTAAAATACATTTCACATAGCATAGACGTAAAATACGACAAACCATCGGTGATGAAAAAATACGCCAAAAAACTAGGTGTAGATACCAAAAAGTGGTCTTTCTTATGGGGTTCAAGAGATAGTATTTATGCCATTGCAGAGCGAAACTATTTGGTAGCTGTAAAAGAAGACAAAAACGACCCTAGTGGTTTTGTACATCAAGGCTACTTAATATTAGTAGATAAACAGCAAAGAATTAGAGGCGCTTACGATGGAACCGACGAAAAACAAGTTCAACAACTGATGACAGATATTGATATTTTACTTAAAGAATATGAAAAGTAAGCGTTATTTATATAACAAAAAAAGCGTTCTAAAATTAACTTTAGAACGCTTTTCATTTAAAAGTAAAAATTAATTTGATAAATTTTTAGCAGCGTAAAAATCCCAATTTTTAGCTTTCTTATAATCCTCTAGAAAACCAACAGGAACTAATATTTTAACTTCTGTAGATTGCATAGGACTTATCATAAAAGCATTATTGCTTAATAAAGCAGGAGGTATTTCGCTGTTAAACCTAACTTCTGTTAAATTACCATTTCTGCTAAAAGATTCTTCACCTACACTGGTTACCGAAGCAGGTACATTAACATTAGTTATTCCTGTGCAATTGCTAAAAGCAAATTCACCGATGCTCAATAAACCTTCAGGAAGTGTAACTGATTTCATAAAATCATTCGCATTTTGTGGATAAACACCTTGAATACCCACTACTTTTTTACGATTGAGTGTGGTTGGCACAATAACATTTGTAAAATTTAATTGATTAAAATTAGTAATAATCACACCTGTGGTCGTTTGTGTTTCGGTAAAAGGAATAATTGAAGTCCATTTGGCATACAAAGTACGATCAGCTGTAATCAACTCATTTTCTGTTGAAAAAGGGTTTTTCATTTCAATATCCGAATACCAACCTTCAAAAGTACAGCCCTCTTTATTAGGAGTTTTTACAAGAATTTTTTTACCACTCTCAGCGAGCAAAGGGAAAATTTCATCTCCATAATCTGTGTCAAACGAAACCGTATAAAAAACTTTAGTAATCAACCATTTTCCATACAAAGTTGTATGATTTTCAATAGGTTTTGAAAAATCAAACAAAGTACTAAAATTAGCATCTTTGTACCATCCAACAAAAGTAGCCCCTTCTTTGATTGGAGTTTGGGGTTTCACAACCGTTCCTCCATGCGGTACTTTTATATCTGCTAAGGCAGTATTGTCAAATTTCACAAAATATTTCACCTCATCTTTTGATACAGGTTCTTCATTTTTTTTACAGCCCATAAAACTGATAGCCGCTAAAAAAAGTACTAAAATTATTTTATTCATCATAATCCTTTATAAATCTTTTGCGCAAGATAATAATTTTAAAAAGAAGATATGAATTACAGCATCAATTTTAGTTATAAAACGCTATTTTTAAAGTTATAAAATGAGATAAATTACAAATAGGCTTATTAAATTACTTTGGTATAGCGCTAAAAATATTACCTTTGTTTCCTAGAATGAAAAACATACGTAACTTTTGCATCATTGCACACATCGATCACGGGAAAAGCACTTTAGCCGATAGATTGTTAGAATACACCGAAACCATTTCAAAACGTGAAGCGCAAGCGCAACTTTTGGATAATATGGATTTGGAAAGAGAAAGAGGTATCACGATAAAAAGTCATGCGATACAAATGAACTACAAAGTGGATGGTGTGGAATATAATTTCAACTTGATTGACACCCCAGGTCACGTAGATTTTTCTTACGAAGTATCGCGTTCAATCGCTGCTTGCGAAGGCGCTTTACTAATTGTAGATGCTTCGCAAGGAATACAAGCACAAACCATTTCTAATCTTTATTTGGCATTAGAGCATGATTTAAAAATCATTCCAATTCTTAATAAAATGGATTTACCAGGTGCTATGCCTGAGGAAGTAAAAGACCAAATTATTGATTTGATAGGTTGTGAAAGAGATGAAATTATTCCCGCTTCAGGTAAAACTGGATTAGGTATTCCTGAAATTATACAAGCTATTGTTGAACGCGTACCTGCACCAGTTGGCAACCCAGAAGGCGAACTACAAGCTTTAATTTTCGACTCCGTTTTTAATTCATTTAGAGGAATTATCGCGTATTTTAAAGTAGTAAATGGAGAAATTAGAAAGGGCGACAAAGTAAAATTCATCAATACAGGTAAACAATATATTGCCGATGAAATTGGGATTTTAAAACTCGATATGTCGCCAAGAGATGTAGTAAAAACGGGCGATGTAGGCTACATTATATCAGGTGTAAAAGAAGCAAGAGAAGTAAAAGTAGGCGATACGATTACCGCCATTGAAAGACCTGCAAAAGAAGCTATTCATGGTTTTGAGGAAGTAAAACCAATGGTTTTTGCAGGAATATATCCTGTGGACACCGATGATTTTGAAGAGTTGCGTGAGGCTATGCACAAACTACAACTCAACGATGCATCGATTGTTTTTGAGGCAGAAAGTTCAGCCGCATTAGGTTTCGGTTTCCGTTGCGGATTTTTGGGTATGTTGCACATGGAAATTATTCAAGAGCGCTTGGAACGTGAATTTGACATGACGGTAATCACCACCGTTCCCAATGTTTCGTACCTTGCCAAAACAACTCGTGATGAGGAAATCATTGTAAACAACCCATCAGATTTACCAGACCCAAGTAAATTAGATTACGTAAAAGAACCATTTATAAAAGCAAACATCATTACTAAATCTGATTTTGTAGGCCCTGTGATGAGTTTATGTATCCAAAAAAGAGGAATTATCATCAATCAATCTTACCTTACTTCAGATAGAGTAGAATTGGTATTTGAAATGCCAATGGGCGAGATTGTATTCGATTTTTACGACAAACTAAAAACCATTTCTAAAGGATACGCCTCTTTCGATTATCATCAAATAGGCTACCGAGAATCAGAATTGGTTCGTTTAGATATTTTATTAAATGGCGAACACGTAGATGCCTTATCTTCATTAATTCACAAAAGCAATGCCTATGATTTTGGGAAAAAGATTTGCGAAAAATTGAGAGAATTAATTCCCCGTCAACAATTCGATATTGCTATTCAAGCCTCAATTGGTGCCAAAGTAATTGCTCGTGAAAACGTAAAAGCAATGCGTAAAGATGTAACTGCGAAGTGTTATGGAGGAGATATTTCTCGTAAGCGTAAGTTATTAGAAAAACAGAAAAAAGGTAAAAAACGTATGCGCCAAGTAGGAAATGTGGAAATACCACAAACTGCTTTTATGGCCGTTTTAAAATTAGATTAATCCACGCTAAAACATCCCAATGGAATTATTAGACGGCAAACTTATTTCAGAAAAAATAAAAGTAGAAATTGCTAAAGAAGCAGCAGATTATTTAGCGCAAAGCGGAAGAAAACCACATTTAGTAGCCATATTAGTAGGCAGCGATGGTGGTAGTGAAACGTATGTAGCAAGCAAAATAAAAAACTGCGAGAAAGTAGGTTTCAAATCTTCGTTAATAAGGTACGATGACACAATTAGCGAACTAGAATTATTGGAAAAAATTCGTACATTAAATCAAGACAAAGATGTGGATGGTTTAATTGTTCAGCTACCACTTCCCAAACATATCGACCCAGAAAAAGTGACCGAAGAAATCGACCATAAAAAAGATGTTGATGGCTTCCATCCTATCAATTTAGGTCGCATGATGCGCAATTTACCTTGTTTTATTCCCGCTACGCCTTATGGTATTTTATTGCTTTTACAAGAATATAAAATCGATACTACGGGCATGCATTGCGTGGTAGTAGGAAGAAGCAATATTGTGGGCAGTCCAATGAGTATATTAATGGCTCGCAATCAAAAAGTAGGGAATTGCACCGTAACGCTTACACATAGTAAAACCAAAAATTTAAAAGAACAAGTTTTACAAGCAGACATCATCATTGCTGCCATCGGCAAAAAGAACTTCATCACTGCCGACATGGTTAAAAATGGAGCAATTGTAATTGACGTAGGCATTAACAGAGAAATTAGCACCGAAACCAAATCGGGATACAAATTATTTGGCGATGTAGATTTTAAAAACGTTGCCCCAAAATCTAGTTTTATCACACCTGTGCCTGGTGGCGTAGGTTTAATGACCATTGTAGGTTTACTAAAAAACACATTAGCATCTGCAAAAAAAGAAATTTACCGTTAATACAATTCAAAAAATGGCGCACAACATCCCCGAAGACGGCACTTTACTTCCTTTGATGGAAGATTTTTACACCATACAAGGTGAAGGATTTAACACAGGGAAAGCTGCTTATTTTATTCGCTTGGGCGGTTGTGATGTAGGTTGCCATTGGTGCGATGTAAAAGAAAGCTGGGATGCCGAACTTCACCCACTCACCCCTACCGACCAAATTGTTGCCAATGCTTTAAAATACCCTAGTAAAAATGTAGTGGTAACTGGTGGAGAACCACTAATCTACAACTTAGATTACCTGACCACTCAATTACAAAAAAACAACATTCGTACTTTTATAGAAACTTCGGGAGCTTATCCCTTATCAGGAAATTGGGATTGGATTTGTTTATCACCAAAAAAATTTAAAGCGCCTCGTCCTGATATTACACCATTGGCAAATGAATTAAAAGTGATTATTTTCAATAAAAGTGATTTTGATTGGGCAGAAAAATATGCAAAAACAGTATCACCTACTTGCAAACTTTACCTTCAACCCGAATGGTCAAAGGCAGGTGAAATTACGCCACTAATCGTTGAATATGTGATGAACAATCCACAATGGGAAGTATCCCTTCAGACACATAAATATTTAAATATTCCTTAAAAAATGTTTAAAAAAAAACTTAATATAATCTGTAAATGAAAAAATATCTTTTTCTTTTTTTAATTTTCAATGCCTTTATTTCTTTTGCACAAGAGCCAAAAAAAAGAAAAGCAGCAAAAAGTTTTGAAAAAGCTGGAGATTTTTTGCAACAAGACGACTACAAATCAGCACTTGTTTATTTAGAAGAAACCACAAAAATTGAGCCTGAATTTTCCGAAGCCCACCTTCAAATGGGAAGTATATATCGTAGGTTGAAACAATTTGACAAAGCGAAAGAAAGCTTCAAAAATGCAATTGAAACAAATCAAAAACTAGATTTAAAAGTTTATTATTTTTTAGGTGAAAGTGAATTTTTCACAGGTAATTATACGCAAGCAAAAATACATTTTGATAAGTTTATTCAAGAGTATATAGGTGCGGAAAATTCGTTTGTAAAGAAAACTAATAAATTTATAAATGATTGCACCTATGCTATAGAAGCAAAAAAAAAACCTGTATATTTCAATCCTATTAATTTAGGGAGTGGTGTAAACACACAATACAGAGACTATTTCCCTAGCATAACCGCAGACAATCAAACCCTTATTTTCAATAGACACATCGATAAAAACGAAGATTTTTTTATCTCAAAAAACAAAAACGGAGTTTGGTTACCTGCCTTGCCTTTGAGCGACAACATCAACACCGTGGAGTACAACGAAGGTGCGCAATCTATCAGCCCTGATGGCTTATATATATTTTTCACAGGCTGCAATCGTCCTTTAGGTTATGGAAAATGCGACATCTACATCAGCCATAAAGATGGAGACGAATGGAGCAAACCTCAAAATTTGGGTGAAGTAATCAACACCGATTATTGGGAATCTCAACCTGCCATCAGTCCAGACGGAAAAACCTTGTATTTTGTAAGCAATAGACCTGATGGGTATGGTGGTTACGACATTTACAAAAGTGAATTAGACAGCCAAAATAATTGGGGTAAACCTATAAATTTAGGACCAACTATCAACTCCGAATACGATGAAAACACACCTTTTCTTCATCCCGATGGAAAAACATTGTACTTTTCTTCTGATGGATGGCCTGGTTTAGGGAATAAGGATATCTTTTTTAGTCGGTTAAATGAAGAATCAGTTTGGTCTGCGCCCGAAAATATGGGTTATCCAATTAATACCCATAATGAAGAAACAGGTTTAATTGTAACCTCTGATGGAGAAAACGCTTTATTTTCATCTGAGAAAGAAGGTGGTTTTGGAAATTTAGACATCTACAGTTTTAAAATGCCAAGTCGTGCCAAACCTTTACCTATCGCCTATGTAAAAGGTGTGGTAAAAGATAAAGAAACTAAAAAAACCTTATCATCGAACGTAATGGCTGTAAATATTATTGACAACAAAGTATTGTTTAATGATTTTACTGCCGAAAAAACTGGTGAATTTTTAACCATTCTACCTCTAGGAAAAAACTATGCTTTTAATGTTTATGCGGATGAATATTTATTCTATTCTGAAAACTTTGAATTGCTAAAAAACAAAGAAAATAAACCTATTGAAATTGAAATTTTATTAGAGAAAATAAAAATTGGTTCAATTGTTACGCTGAAAAACATCTTTTTCGATACAAATAAATACGATTTACTTAGTAAATCAATTACCGAATTAAAAATACTAACCAAGTTTTTGAACGATAATCCTAGTTTAGCAATCGAAATACAAGGTCACACAGACAATGTGGGAGATGACAAACTTAACGAAAAACTTTCCGAAAACAGAGCAACTGCGGTTTACAAATACCTCATCGAAAACAAAATAGATGCAAAAAGATTATCCTTTAAAGGTTATGGTGAAAATGTTCCAGTGGCCGACAACAGCAGCTCTGAAGGTCAACAACAAAACAGAAGAACCTCTTTTGTAATTGTTAGTATGTAGGGATTTAGTTATTCCTGAAAAACGATTCAAAAATTTCATATTCAAACATTTATCTTACCCTAAAATAATTTTACACAAAAGTGTAAAATTATGGAAAGATATTCAGAGGAATTTAATTGGTTTATTTGTAACGAATATTTAATATTAAAATTTACGCCCTCAAAACTATAAAAACAGACTGATATTATTAAATTGCGAACGATTTAACTTAAAAATTTATTTATGTCAAAATATTTATTTGCGACCACATTATTATTTGTTTCATTTTATACATTTTCACAAGATAAAAAAGAACCTAAATGGGACATCGAAAAATACCGAGGACAAACTAAAACCGTAAATATCAACACCAACGAAGGTACTTGGATGAATTTGGACGTAAGTCCTGATGGAAAGGAAATCGTATTCGATATGTTGGGCGATATTTACACCATTCCTATCACAGGTGGAGATGCAAAACTGATTAGTGGCGGCATTGCCTGGGAAATCCAACCTCGTTACAGCCCAAATGGCGAATACATTTCTTTTACCAGCGATAAGTCTGGAGCAGACAACATTTGGATAATGAACAGAGATGGAAGCAACAAAAAACAAGTAAGCAAAGAAAACTTCAGATTGTTAAATAATGCTGTTTGGTTGCCCAATAGCGAATATTTGGTAGCCCGTAAACATTTTACCAATACCCGTTCATTGGGCGCTGGCGAGTTGTGGATGTACAATATACATGAAGGCGAAGGCGTACAACTTACCAAACACAAAAACGACCAACAGGATGCAGGAGAGCCTAATGTCAGTCCTGATGGAAAATTTGTTTACTTTAGCGAAGATGTATCTCCAGGCCCAAATTTCGAATACAACAAAGACCCAAATGGTTTAATTTATGCCATTCGCCAATTGGAATTAAGTACCGGAAAAATATCTAATTTAATCGCTCAACAAGGCGGCGCCGTTAGACCCCAAATTTCTCCTAATGGAAAATTAATGGCTTTTGTAAAACGAGTTAGATTAAAATCTGTTTTGGCAGTTCAAAATTTACAAACAGGGGAAGAATGGCCATTGAGTGATGATTTAAGTCACGACCAACAAGAAACTTGGGCTATTTTTGGTGTTTATCCTAACTTTGCTTGGCTACCCAATGGCAACGAAATTGTATTCTACAGCAAAGGAAAAATTCAAAAAATAAACATTAGCGATTTTTCTATTAACGAAATTCCTTTTCAAGTAAAAAACACACTCACCATACAAGAAGCCTTGCATTTTCCACAAAAAGTACACGAGGATACCTTCACTTCCAAAATGATTCGTCAATTAGTTACCTCACCCGACGGGAAAATGTTGGTTTTCAATGCTGCTGGTTATCTTTATAAAAAAGAATTACCAAACGGCAATCCAGAAAGGTTAACCAACGAAACAAATTTTGAATTTGAACCTGCTTTTAGTCCAGATGGCAAAACACTTATTTACACCACTTGGAACGATGAATTTAAAGGTAGTATCAAAAAATTAGATTTAAAAACCAACAAAACAATTGCCATAACAGACGAAAAAGGCTATTACTACAGCCCTTCTTTTAACAACAAAGGAGATAAAATTGTTTTCAAAAAAGGAGTTGGAAATGACGTATTGGGTACTATTTATGGAAAAAAAACAGGCATTTATACCATGAATGTAAATGGAGGTTCTAAAAAACTAATTACCGAAAATGGCATTAAACCTAAATTCAATTTCGATGGTAGCCGAATATTTTTTCAAAGTAGTGCAAATGATAAAAAGGCATACAAAAGCATCGATTTAAACGGAATGAATGAAATAACGCATTATTCATCAAACTACGCAACCGAGTTTGTGCCTAGTCCCGACAATAAATGGATCGCTTTTACCGAGCTTTTTAATGTCTATGTTACCCCAATGATAAACGTAGGCACTACATTAGATTTGTCATCCACAAATAAATCCATTCCTTTAACTAAAATCACAAAAGATGCAGGCAGTTACCTTCATTGGTCGGCGGATAGCAAAAGAATAAACTGGACTTTAGGTGAACAATATTTCAGCAAAGAACTAAAAAAATGTTTTAGTTTTTTAGACGATTCTAACCCTACCGATTCTATATCCGCTACCATCAACCTAAAGCTAAACACGGATTTTCCAAAAGGAATTATAGCCTTAAAAAATGCAAGAATTATTACCGTTCAAGCAGACGATAAAGTAATAGAAAACGGCACTATTTTAATCGAAAACAACAAAATCATTGCAATTGGAAACACAAACGAGGTAAACATTCCCAACAACACCAAAATTATAGACCTAGAAGGAAAAACAATAATGCCTGGTATTATTGACGTACATGCACATTTACGCACCAGTCCAGATGGCGTTTCTCCGCAACAAGATTGGTCGTATTTGGCAAATTTAGCTTTTGGGGTAACCACCGCACACGACCCATCGAGCAATACAGAAATGGTTTTTAGCCAAAGTGAAATGTTGAAATCAGGAAGAATGATAGGGCCGAGATTGTATTCCACAGGCTCAATATTATATGGTGCCGATGGCGATTTTAAAGTTACAATTAACAACTTAGAAGACGCACTATCTCATTTAAACCGATTAAAAGCAGTGGGTGCTTTTTCAGTAAAATCATACAATCAACCTCGTAGAGAACAACGACAACAAATATTAGAAGCTGCTAGACAATTAAAAATGCAAGTCGTTCCCGAAGGTGGTTCTACATTTTTCACCAATATGAACATGATTGCTGATGGTCATACAGGTATTGAACACGCCATTCCCGTAGCGCCCGTTTATAAAGATGTAAATTCGTTTTGGAATGCCACAAAAGTAGATTACACACCGACTTTAATTGTAGCCTATGGCGGACAATGGGGCGAAAACTATTGGTACGATAGAACCAATGTTTGGGAAAACGAAAGACTGTTAAACTTCACCCCTAGAAATATTGTAGATGCCCGTTCACGAAGAAGAACCACTTCAGAATACGGAGATTATGGACATATCGAAGTATCTAAAGCCGTTAAAAAAATTAACGATGGTGGCACACAAATTAATTTAGGAGCGCATGGACAAATACAAGGTTTAGGAGCGCACTGGGAACTATGGATGTTGGTACAAGGTGGCATGACTCCGCTAAATGCGATACGCAGTGCAACCTATAGTGGTGCTAAATACCTTGGAATGAACAAAGAAATTGGCTCATTAGAAGTGGGAAAATTAGCCGATTTAATTGTTTTAGAAGACAATCCATTAGAAGACATTAAAAATTCGGAAAAAATAAAATATGTGATGATAAATGGACGCATATATGACAGCTTAACCATGAATGAAACAGGATTAACCGAAAAAATTCGTCCAAAACTTTGGTTTGAATTGGATAAAGGAAATTATTTGCCATTGCAAAATAAAGATAACGACACTTGGACGTTTACCGTACCTGAATGCGATTAAATAAATTTGGTTAAATATTGTTAAGTAAAATTAATTAACGCTATAGTTTAATTAGCTTAGCAAACAATTAAAATTGATGTTATGCTACTATTATGTTATCTTTGCAAAATGTTTAAAAATAAATACACGTTTATTTTAAGTCTTTCTTTCTTAATTTTCGCTTTAGCGGGCTGTAAAAGCCGTTTTGAAAAAATACGATTGAGTAATGATGTTTCTAAAAAATATCAAGAAGCTATTCGTTTATACAAAGCTAAAAAGTTTGAAAAAGCATTAATTTTATTTGAAGATTTATCACAAAAATATAGAGGAAGAGCTGAAGCAGAAGATTTAAACTATTACTACGCCAACACACAATTTGAATTAAAAGACTATACAACAGCAAGATACCAATATAAATATTTTGCAGACACCTACCCTACCAGTAAAAAAGCAGAAGAGTGTAGATACATGACCGCCTATTGTTATTATTTAGATTCATCAGAATTTAGCTTAGACCAAGAAAACACATACAGTGCTATTGATGCTTTGCAACTTTTTATCAACTTACACCCTACTAGCGAACGTGTAAAACAAGCCAGTGAATACATTTCTAAATTAAGAGACAAACTAGAACTCAAAGCATTTTCAAATGCAAAATTGTATTATACAATGGGCTCTTACGATATTTCAAACTACAAAGCGGCTGTTGTGGCACTTAAAAATGCACAAATAGACTATCCTGATATAAAATATGCAGAAGAAATGAGTTTTTTAATTATAAAATCTCAATACTATTATGCAAAAAATAGCTATGTAAACAGACAAGAAGAAAGATTTTTAGAAACTTTAACTTATTACAACGAATTTAACGAAGCTTATCCTAAAAGCATTTACTCAAAAGAAGCATTAGATTTGAAAAAAGATAGCGAATTAAGTATTATCAAAGCAAAAGAAATTTTAGTCCAAGAGGCAAAGTTGATTGAGAAATACAATAAGCAACAAAAAGAAAGCATTATAAAAAAAGATACTTTAAATACAATTAAAACCCCAACAAAATAATGAGTACAACTCCAAACACACCAGCACCAAAACCAGTAGTACCAAGTACAACTGTAACACGTAACATCAATGATTTGGATAACAA
Organism: Sphingobacteriaceae bacterium; assembly: GCA_019751895.1. Taxonomy (GTDB): domain Bacteria; phylum Bacteroidota; class Bacteroidia; order Sphingobacteriales; family Sphingobacteriaceae; genus Pedobacter. The sequence continues at coordinate 11,968 of JAIEMU010000174.1, forward strand.
AACGGACAACATTTATGAGTCTTTGGTAATCATTTCAAAAAGAGCAAACCAAGTTTCAAATACAATTAAAGACGAATTACACGCTAAATTAGCAGAATTTGCATCTTCAAGCGATAATTTAGAAGAAGTATTTGAAAACAGAGAACAAATAGAAATAAGCAAACATTACGAAAGAATGCCAAAAGCTACCTTAGTGGCTATTGATGAGTTTTTAAACGATAAAGTTTATTTCAGAAATCCATCAAAAGACGTTTAATATTTTAGCTGTTCAATTGCAATTTTGCATAATTAAGCATGCTTAAAAACAAAAATATATTACTTGGCGTTTGCGGCAGTATTGCAGCTTATAAATCGGCTACATTGGTTCGATTATTAATCAAAGCTGGCGCAAATGTCAAAGTAATTCTTACCAAAGAAGCGAGCAATTTCATCACGCCGCTCACGCTAGCTACATTATCTAAAAATCCTGTTTATACCCAATACTTTGAACCCAAAACTGGGGTTTGGAGCAACCACGTTGAACTCGGTTTGTGGGCTGATTACATGATTGTAGCCCCTACAAGTGCAAATACCTTAGCCAAAATGGCAAATGGTATTTGTGACAATCTTTTAACTGCCGTTTATCTTTCGGCTAAATGCCCTGTTTTTTTTGCACCTGCAATGGATTTGGATATGTGGAAACACGAAAGCACACAAAAAAACATCGAAAAATTAAAATCCTATTCAAATCATTTAATTTCACCCAACAATGGAGAACTTGCCAGCGGATTATTTGGAGAAGGTAGGATGGCTGAACCCGAAGAAATTATTTTTTTTATTGAACAACAAATCAAAGAAAAATTAATTTTCAAAGACAAAAAAGTATTGATAACCGCAGGACCAACTTATGAAGCTATCGACCCCGTTCGCTTTATTGGTAATCATTCATCTGGTAAAATGGGCTTTGCCATAGCGCATCAATTTGCAGTTTTAGGTGCAGAGGTAACTTTAATAACAGGACCTACCTACGAAAAAACTAGTCAAAAAATCAAAACCATTTCTATTGTCAGTGCAGCGCAAATGTTGGCTGCCTGCGAAAAGGAATTTGACACTAGCGACATCATTGTGATGAGTGCTGCCGTAGCCGACTATACTCCTGTTGAAGTTGCTAGTCAAAAAATAAAAAAGAAATCAGCTTCTTTTACCATTGAATTAAAAAAAACAACCGATATTTTAGCAAAATTAGGGAACAGAAAAAAAACAAATCAAACACTTGTGGGTTTCGCCTTAGAAACCAACGATGAATTAGCGAATGCAATTGAAAAAATCAAAAACAAAAACCTTGATTTTATTGTACTCAATTCATTAAAAGATGAAGGTGCAGGTTTTAAAAAAGAAACCAATAAAATTACGATTATTGACAAACAATTTGAAGCAAACACCTATCCTACCAAAAGCAAAGAAGAGGTGGCAATAGATATTTGCGACGTAATAGCTAATTACCTAAAGAAATGAAAAAAATAATTCTATTATTTGCATTAATCTTAAACATTAGTACCTTTTCGTTTGCGCAAGAACTCAATGCCCGAGTGCAAATAAATGCACCTAACAATCCAAACATCCCCAAACAAAACCTAGAAAAACTTCAGAATACGATTAAAGAGTTTATCAATACCAACAAATGGACGGATGAAACCACGCAAGTAAATGAGCGCATTGATTGCAATTTTGTCATCACGATTAAATCCTGGGATGGTGCAGCTGAGTATGTTGCTGAAGCAATTATTCAATCTAGCAGACCTATTTATGGTACTACCTACAACACCACAATTTTAAACATTAACGACAAAGATTTTAATTTCAAATATAATGAAGGGGAAATTATAGAATTTTCTGACCACAACTATACCTCCAACTTGTGTTCGCTATTAAGTTATTACGCCTACACAATCATCGGTTTAGACAAAGACAGTTTTAGCCGTCAAAGCGGGAATTATTTCTATTACAAAGCTCAAAACGTAAATAATATTGCCATCTCAGGCGGAAATATAGGCTGGAAAGCTTTAGATGGTCAAAGAAACCGATATTGGTTGAACGAAAATTTACTAAATAGCAACTTAACCAGTTTAAGAATATTTATTTACGAATACCATATCAATGGCCTAGATTTGTTGCAAGAAAATCGTACAAAAGCAATTGAAAATATTTTAACCGCACTCACAAAACTGCAACAAAGTTATAAACCAAAATCAACGTTTATGTTTTCTAACGCCTATTATTCTTATAAAGCCGATGAAATCATCAATGTGTTAATCAATTGCGATCCCTTAGAAAAAACCAAAGCCTACCTTCAACTTTCTGAAATAGACCCCACTAATGCCAGTAAATACGCAAGGCTAAAAAAATAAAAAATTTATGTTTTTTGTTGATAAATAAATTTAAAAACATAACTTAGTGTAATTATTACACATTATATTTGTTTTTGTAATAATTACCAACCTAACCTTTTTTATTTTTTTAGAATGATAGCAATAGCTTATAGCGGTTCAAAAGAAAGCTTTTGGAAAATATCAACCAAAAAGTCTATTCTAGCTGAAACAAACACAGCTAATCTCAACCCTTATTTGAACAACGAGAACGACTTGCTTCAAAAATTAGACAAAAACAATACATTGGTGAGTTACGCCGATAGATTGAAAAAAATATTTGTTTTTTCGGCAGGCGCCAACACCTTAAAAAAAAGAAACGAACTTCAAAAAACACTGAGCATATTTTTTAAAAAATCAAAAATCGAGGTGCATAGTGATTTATTTGGCGCTGCGATAGCTTCTTGTGGCAAAGCCAAAGGAATTGTATGTGTGTTGGGCAGTGGTTCTAATTGCGCCTATTTTGATGGCGAAAAAATTGAAGACAACAACAACGGATTGGGTTATATTTTAGGCGATGAAGGTGCTGCAAGTTATTTAGGAAGACTTTTACTCAAAAACTTCTTGGAAAAGAAGATGCCCGAAGACTTGGCAAAAGACTTAGAAAAAAATTATCTCGTTGACAAACAAATTATATTAGACAATATTTATAAAAACAGCAGAGCAAGTGAGTATTTAGCCTCTTTTTTAAATTTTATTGTCAAACACAGAACACATGATTTTATCGAAAATTTAATAAAAATTAACTTTAAATCGTTTTTTGACACTTATTTGCTACCCACACTTAAAAAATACCCAAAGCAAGACATCTACTTTGTGGGTTCGGTGGCAGATACTTTTTCAGGTATATTGACAGCAGTAGCTCAAGCACATCAACTAACTATAAAAAACATAATTAAATCACCTATTAACAATTTAACAAAGTATTATCAAACTAATAAAATATGACAAAAATTGGTATTAACGGCTTCGGTCGTATCGGACGCTTAGTATTTAGAGCAGCCCTTAAAAGAGGTTTAAACATCGTTGCGATTAACGATTTAGTAGAACCAGATTACATGGCATACATGTTGAAATACGACTCTACACATGGTCGTTTTGATGGAACAATTGAAGTGGTAAATGGCAACTTGGTTGTGAATGGAAAAACCATTCGTATTACCGCTGAAAGAGACCCAGCCAACTTAAAATGGAACGAAGTGGGTGTAGAATTGGTAATCGAATCTACAGGTTTGTTTTTAACCCAAGCTGATGCTCAAAAGCACATTCAAGCAGGTGCAAAAAAAGTAGTTTTGTCGGCTCCTGCCAAAGATGATTCTATTCCTACTTATGTGATGGGTGTAAACCATGATAAATTAACCGCTGACCAAACTGTGGTTTCAAACGCTTCTTGTACAACCAATTGCTTGGCGCCTATCGCTCACGTTTTGCACCAAAATTTTGGTATCTTGGAAGGCTTAATGAGTACAGTACATGCTGTAACGGCAACTCAAAAAACAGTAGATAGCCCTTCGTCTAAAGACTGGAGAGGCGGTCGTGGTGGTTTTTCTAACATCATCCCTTCTTCAACTGGCGCAGCAAAAGCGGTAGCTAAAGTAATTCCTGAATTGAAAGGTAAATTAACCGGTATGGCATTCAGAGTACCTGTGGCGGATGTATCGGTAGTAGATTTGACGGTTAGATTAGAAAAACCTGCTACTTACGAACAAATTAAAAAAGCAATGAAA
>JAIEMU010000172.1 GCA_019751895.1 Sphingobacteriaceae bacterium
TCTCGTCTTTGGCAATTGCGGTGTGCAACAAGCCCAGCAGTTCTTCCTCGTTTAAGGCTTGTAAAATATACACCTGACACCGAGAAAGCAAAGCCGAAATTACCTCAAAAGAAGGGTTTTCGGTGGTGGCGCCAATCAAAGTGACCAAACCTCGTTCTACGGCACTCAACAAACTATCTTGCTGCGATTTGCTAAAACGGTGTATCTCGTCGATGAATAAAATGGGCGTACCCATCAAACCATCCTTCAAAGCGGTTGCTTTTTCAATCACCTCTCGAATATCTTTTACGCCCGAATTGATGGCGCTAAGATTAAAAAAAGGACGGTCTAGGGTTTGAGAAATAATGGATGCTAAGGTGGTTTTTCCTACACCCGGCGGCCCCCAAAATAAGATAGAAGGCAATTGTCCGCCCTCAATCGCTTTGCGCAATACCGCACCTTCGCCTACCAAATGGGTTTGACCTACATATTCGGTCAAATTTTTTGGGCGCATCCTTTCGGCTAATGGAATATTACTTTGCATAGCATCAAATGTTTACCCTTTTTTCTTCGGATTCCATACTTTTTTGCGTGAATTGTTGTTCTTTTTCACAAATTCACGTGGTTTTTCGGCAATTGCCAAAATATCATCTGGAAGAGTCAAAACTTCTATTTTCTTCTCTATCAGCTTTTCAATGTTGTCTAGTTTTCGTTTGTCACGATGGTTCACAAAAGTGATTGCGGTACCTTTTGTTTCGGCTCTTGCCGTACGCCCAATGCGATGCACATAATCTTCTGCATCATGTGGCACATCGTAGTTTACCACCAAGTCCACACCGTCCACATCAATGCCTCGGCTCAAAACATCGGTTCCGATTAAAACCATCAATTTTCTGTTTTTAAAATCGAGTAAAATGTCTTCCCTTTGTTTTTGGTCCAAATCGGAGTGAAAAGCATCGGCTTTGAGTCCTATTTTTTTCAATTCCCTGCCCAAATCCTTTACTTTATCTTTGGTAGAAGCAAATACAATTACACTTTTAAAGTTTCCGCTTTTTAATATCTGCACCAACATCGGTGATTTTTGGTCGTCGTGGGCGTTAAATATTTGCTGTAAAATTCCTTCCGCAGGTTTAGAAATGGCAATGCTAATTTGTTCTGGATTGTGAAGTAGATTAGCGGCTAGTTTTCTGATTTTGGGTGGCATGGTCGCCGAAAACATTAATGTTTGTCGCTCTTTAGGCAAATAGCCCACTATTTTCATAATGTCTTCATAAAAACCCATGTCCAACATTCTATCTGCCTCGTCCAAAATTAAATGTTGTAAATGTTCCATTTTCAGCAATCCTGATGACAAATGGGCAATTAACCTGCCAGGTGTGGCAATGATAATATCCACACCTTCTCTCATCGAACGCTTTTGTTGTTCATAAGCTACCCCATCGCCACCGCCAAAAACCGTTAATGAGCTGATGTTTGTAAAATACGACAAGGCTTCTACCTGCAAATCTATCTGTTGAGCCAGCTCACGAGTGGGCGCCAAAATGAGTGTGTTGTTGTGTCTATTTTCTTGCAGACTAATTTTATGCATCACAGGCAACAGATAGGCACCCGTTTTTCCTGTACCCGTTTGCGCACAAGCAATTAAATCTTTGTTTTCCATCACCAAGGGGATGGCTTGTTGCTGTATGGGTGTTGCGCTACGAAAGCCCATCGCCTGCAATCCTGCTAGCAAATCAGGATTGAAATTAAAATCGTTAAAGTCCAATTTTTTGTTATTTAGATGTAAAAAATACCTTGTAAATGTAGGCTAATTTAGAGCAACAAACAAAAAAGCCTTTGTAAAAAAATACAAAGGCTCTTTTGCGGGATAAAATTTATTTTCTGACTATTTTATCACAAATTGATTGATAATTTGGTTCACTTCTTCTGCCGACGCGGATGGCTTTAAAGCAAATAATTTCATAAATAACTGTTGACGGTCCACTTTTTCTTCAAGCGAAAGATCTTTGTTTTGGGCATAAACCTCCGACCATTTGGTTCTTACTTTTTCCCAAACTTTGGCATTTTTTTTCCACCAATTTTGCGCCAATTTACACTTGCTATCTTCTACTTTTTTGTACACGTCGTGCCCTTTTTCTTGCGCCAACAAGATAGATTCGCCTTTCTCATTTCTTATTAATTTGTCGTTGTCTTGGTCGTGTATCCATCCAAAATTGGTAATTTCATGCACATTTGTTCTTTTCAACACATTATAATCATTTCTTTTGGTGTGCTCTCTTCTTGGCAATGGCGCATCGGTTGTGTTTTCCCAATAGTGTCTTCCATCCTGATGAGACCAAGTTGCTGTGCCCTCGTATCTCGGGCTGTCATCTACTTGATATACTTTTTGTGTCCATTGACCTTTTACCTCAGCCGGTGATTTTTGCTCATATTTCCAAGTTCTGTCTTTAAAAAACGAGTATAAATCTCTGTTTTCATACAACCAATCTTGTCGCCAATGTTTTACAATGTCATCTTCTTTATTTCCCACAATTAATAAATGTTGCATCACTACCTTGTTAGGGGTATCTTCAAGCAATTCTACCCATTCTAAACCATAATCAATTTTTCGTTCAGAGGGTTTGTAGTTTAAAGTGTCTTTAGAATAATTAAACGTTTCCGCAAAATTAAACTTCACTTCGTAGCAGCCACACATTGATTTAATGGCTTTTAAATCTTCCGATTTTTTGTCCTGACTTTGCGCATTTAAGGCAAATAAGCCTGCTAATAGCATTAATGTTGTTTTTTTCATAATTAAACTGTGTTATAAAATTTATGCCGCAAATATATTATATTTATTTAGATTAATTAAAAATAATATATACATTTGTCGAAATTATTAAGAATTAATCTAAACAACGATGCACAAAGCTTTATTTTTTGTCCTTTTTTTATACACCAACGCCACCTTTTCACAAATCGCGACTGCGGATAAAAAAACCTTACAATTAAAGGAAGTAGTGGTAACGAGTCAGTTTGAACCTCAATCGATAAAAAAATCGGTATTGAATGTCCGCTTAATCACGAAAGAAGACTTGCAAAAATTGGCAGCAAACAATTTGAGTGACGTATTAAATCAATATTTACACATACAAATTTCCCCGAGTTCGGGCGATGGTCGTTCTACGGTTTCAATGTTTGGTTTAGACGGAAATTATTTTAAAATCTTGATTGACAACATTCCTGTAGTTGGAGATGGAAGTTTTGGGAACAACATTGATTTAACGCAAATCAATTTAAACGACATTGAACAGATAGAAATTATCGAGGGTTCGATGGGTGTAACACATGGTGCAAATGCAGTAAGTGGGATATTAAATATCATTACTAAAAAAAATTCGACCAAAAAATGGGAAATAAACGCCAGCATTCAAGAAGAAACTGCTGGCGAAGAATATAGTTTGATGAAAAAAGGAAAGCACATTCAATCCTTAAAAATAAATCACAAGCTAAACGAAAAGTGGTTTTTGTCTTCAGGAATAAATAGGAACACTTTTGGAGGCTATATGGACGATAAAAGAGGTTTAGACTATGCAGAAACAGATTTGAAACGTGGCTATGCATGGTTGCCAAAACAACAAATAGAGGCCAATCAAATGCTTAGGTATAAACACAAACAGTTTACAGCATTTTATCGTTTTGATTATCTATCCGAAAACATTGATTACTACAACCCTGTGGTTTTGGTGATTGCCAATCCTCCCTTTGGAAACAATAAATATACTAATGATAAACGCTATTTAACCGAAAGATATTACCACCACTTAAATACGGTAGGAAAGTTATATGGACTAAATTACAACAGTTCATTTTCGTATCAAAAACAAACCCGAAGTGTTGAAGATTTTAAATACGATTTGAATTACAAAACTGAAACGGTGGCACAAAAAATTAAAAATCAAGCTACAGAAGTTTGGTATGCTACCGGCACGGTAAGTAATTTTTTTAACAGTAGTAAAGTAGATGTGCAATTGGGTTATGAGTTGGCGCACAATTTGGGCTATGGTTTGGTAAGTGGCGAAAACCAATCATTCGTTGCGATTGAAAAAACACTCAAAAACTATGATTTTTTTATCTCGTCGGAAATAAAGTTAAACGAAAAAATAGCGGTTAAACCTGGTTTTAGAGTTTCGTTTCAATCCTTATTTGACACACAATATGCTTCCTCTTTAGGGCTTCGTTACAATATTTCAAGCGATTTAGATCTTCGATTTTCTATTGGAAAATCATTTCGAACGCCTGTTTTTGAAGAATTGTACCAAAAAATTAAATTCTCAGGACACCAATTTTATGGAAATGAAAACTTAATTCCCGAAAGCAGCACTTCCTACGAGGTGAGCATCAAAAGTGCAAAAAACATAGCTCCTGATTTTAAACGTTCACATCAAATCTCTAGTTCATTTTTGAACGTAAACGACCGAATAGATATGGCTTTTGTAGGCTTTGAACCTGGAACGACAAGTCCAATTTACCAATACATCAACATCAACGCCTATAAAATGTGGAATGTATCTACAACGCATCAAATGGAATATAAAAATTGGATGGCAAACGTGGGACTTTCGTGGTTTGGTGTTTCTCAACTTATGGATAGTGGAAAGGTGGTTTCAGACGATAAGTTTCTATACAGCATGCAGTTAAATAGTAACATTTCCTATAATTTAACAAAATACCGCACTTTATTTTCAATTTATTACAAGCTAAATGGCAAAAGACCGCAATTGGTAAGTGGAACTGAAGATGGCAAAGAGGTGTTTAAAATCTCAGAAATTGGGAAGTCGGAGTTTTTAGATGCGTCCATCAAAAAATCATTCTTCAAAAACATCGATTTTACCATCGGCGCTCGAAACCTATTAAATGTAAAACGAATATCACAAAGTTTAATTGGCGGCTCTACACACAGCGCTGGCGCAGGAATTTTGCTCGGTTATGGTCGTTCATATTTTATTAAAATCGCATATAATCTATAAATTTAATACATATCAAATGAAAAAAAACATCCTTATTACCCTATCCATTGCCGCATTAGCCTTTTATGGCTGCAAAAAATCGGCACAAACCGAAACGGCTATTCCTGTGGCAGTAGCATTCGTAAATCAAGAAACAAATTTGAGTGTTCCCGAAAACACGGTTAAACTTGTATTTTCAAATCCGACCCAAAAAGCGGGAAGTATAAAACTAAAAGTGAGCGCAAAAAATGTAATTCAAGGCAAAGACTTTAGCACAAGCCTAGCAATCAACAACGATTATTTAGAAATCGCTTATCCTGCAGGTGTAAATAATGCCTCGTTTACATTTAAAAAAATAACCGAAGCAATAGAAGGCGAAACCAAAAATGTAAAATTTAGCATTGAATCGGTGTCAGACGCAAGCATTCAAATTCCTACACTTACCGCCTACACGCAATTAAACTTTAACGAAAGTCCTATTTTAAACAACATTTTGAACGCTTCATGTGGTGGAAACACGATGCCAAATCAAGTTTATATTGATTTAAGCTCTGGATTAACCACATCCATACCTCGAACAAGTTGGGATTTAGGTTTTTATGGTGGCAATGAATTTAGAGTGGTTATCAATAGCGCCATCAATAAATTTGCGGTTAAAAAACTTGCTACAACAAATATCGACGAGGTACAAGTAGAAGATGCTGGCGTGACAGTAGGAAATTACGACCCAATTGCTTTGGCATATATTGACCAACCAGATGGAAATTTATCTGGCACAGCCATTGCAGAAATAGCTGCTAACGACACTGAAAACAATGTTTATTTAGTAAATTTAGGGGAAAATATCGCTTCAAATCCAGCAGCGGGCACATCGGTAGCTTTAGGCGGAACGGCAAGAGGTTGGAAAAAAATTAGAATCCTAAAAAGTGGTAACGACTACAAACTACAATATGCGAACATCAATGAAACAACGCATCAAGAAGTAATTGTTTCTAAAAATGCAGCCTTTAATTTTAGCTTTTTTAGTTTCAACAACAACAAAACAGTGAATGTAGAGCCTATCAAAGAAAAATGGGATGTTTGTTTAACTACGTTTACAAATTACACTTCAATGCAAGGTGTAAATGTATCTTATTTTTTCCCTGATGTAGCCCTTACAAACAGCTTAAACGCAACTAGAGCTTACCAAGTATTGACAAGTGAGTTTGCTTACGAAAATTTTAGTCAAGCGAACGTGAATGCGGCTAATTTTGAAACGGCAAATGCCAAAGACAAAAGAGTTATTGGCGCTACTTGGAGAGCAACTTTTCCACTTCAGTTGAAAACAGACCGTTTTTATGTGCTGAAAGATGCCGCAGGGAATGTATATAAATTAAAATTCAATGCCATGCAAAACGCTGCTGGCGAAAGAGGTAACGTAACTATAGAATATAAAAAATTATAAAAAAATGAAATCATTAAAAATTATTACCATCGTTTTAAATTTGTTTGTGGGCGGAATGCTGTTTTATGGGGGCATTAAAAAATTCGACAAACCAATGCCTGCACCAAACTCAATGATTGAAAAAATTAAAAGTGGAGAAGAAATTGCACCGAATACACAAATTTTAGTGCTAAAAAACTATGTGTTTGGGATGAAACAAACTGGATATTTTTGGCAATTATTGGGTATCTCCGAATTGTTGGCAGGCGCATTGCTAATCAGTCAGGTTTTTGGTCGAATAGGCATGATGATTGCCTTGCCAATGACGCTAAACATACTTCTATTTCATGTTTTTTTAGAACCCAACGACATCGAAGATTTAATCTTAACCGCAGCATTATTTCTTGCCAATGTGCTGTTAATTGCATTCAATTATAGGATTTTAAAACCATTGCTCTATCATGAGAACATTTTAAAATTCAAGTAAAAGCAAAAAAGGCTTCCAAAATTTTGGAAGCCTTTTTTGTATTCGTATTCATCGGAAATATTAACCACCTCTTGAAGGTCTGCCGCCTGCTTGAGGTGCTGGATTGGCTACAGGTGCGGATTGTTGGCTTCGAGAACCTCCTTGTGGGTTTGCCGTTCTTTCGGGTCTTTGCGGTTGCATAGTAGGCGAACCTTCACTTTGCTCTGAACGCGAAGGTGGACGATTCATCTGAGGTTGTGCTATCGGAGTCTCTACCTTTGCAGGAGCTTCGGTACGAGCTGGGCGCTGACTTTGCGGCGTAGCAATTGGTTCAACTCGATTGTTTTGTTCTGAACGAATTGGCGCTTGTGTAGCTGTGCTTGTGTTTTGATAGCTGTTGCTTCTTGAAGGCTGACCGCTTGAACCATTACCGCCAACTTGTGTATTATTTTCTCCTCGACTAGGTCTTGGCGTGTAAAAATTAATTGTGGTTTGTTCAATGCGTGGCGCATTAAAATTATCACTTCTAGCCACATTATAGGTTTGTACATTTTGACGAGTTACCCTTCTTACCTCATCCGCACGTGGCCCTATGTAGTACGAATGATTGTTGTTTACATACACATTATTGATGATGACCGTGTTTCGATAACAATCTCTATTTCTACTTCTATAATACGATGGATATGAATTGCCATAAATGTTTGATTGTGGTACAAAATTCCAATAATCTATCGGCATACCATCAATATCTCTACTTACGTGGCTATTTGGCCCCATAGGTGCCCAACCATAATAGCCTCCTCCGCTTCTCCAACTTACCCATGCTGGTCCCCATTGTGTACCTGGTATCCAAACCCATTCACGATAACGGTTGAAAAACCACCTTCCGTAGTGAAAAGGCGCCCATCCCCAATTGTAATTACTTACCCAAGTATTTCCATATTGGGTCATTACCCAGCGTCCATCGCTGTAATAAGGTCTAAAACTTCTGTGGTTTACCCTTGGTCGCCATACTCTGCCATACTCTCTATCAACAATCCATGTGCCATACGGCGAAAGTTCTTGATAAAAAACCTCTACAGAATAAATGTCTTCTTGAGCCTTGCTGGGCGTACTATTCAACAATAAGGCAACAAAACCAAATGCGAATAACCATTTTTGTATAAAATTTTTCATAGGCTTAAATTTTAAAATTAGTGTTCGTGTTTTATAATGTAAATATAAAAACTTTTAGATGTAATTAATCAATTTTTAAAAATCCTAGCAGGTTAAATTTTTTTGGCAATGTGACTACATAAATTCCTTCCTTGCCTGAAAAACAGTAAGAAACGAAGCAAACCACAAGGGCATAAATGGCGCAAGGGAGCCCAAATAACTCGAAAGCGAGCAACACGCAGGTAAAAGGTGTTTTGGCAGCGCCTGCAAAAACGGCTACAAAACCCAAGCCTGCCAATAGTCCAACAGGCAAAGGAATAAATACTGAAAAAGCACTTCCTAAAGCAGCGCCGATAAAAAATAATGGCGTTACCTCTCCACCTTTGAAACCCGAAGAAAGGGTAACGATGGTAAAAACCATTTTCAACAGAAAATCATACCAAGGTAATGGGTTTTGAAATGCGTTTAAGATGGTAGGAACTCCTAAACCAAGGTATTTTGTGGTGTCGAAAATGAATATAAGCACAACAACCACCAACCCACCCAAGAGCGGACGAAAAGGTGGAAATGAAATCATTTGATTAAAAATACGACGCGTAAATTTTGAAAGATTGCAAAACAAATACGCACAAACTCCAAACAAAATACCTGCCAAAAGAAGATATAAAAAGGTGAAAAAAGAAAACTTTGGGAGCGAATTTATAACAAAAACACTATGCTTTGCTTGCCACAGCAGCGCCACATTATGCGCCAAAAATATAGTTAAAATTACTGGAAGAATCACTTTGTATCGTAATTTACCTACCTCAAAAAATTCATAAGCAAACACCATTCCCGCTAAGGGTGTGCCGAAAACCGCACCAAAACCCGCAGCAATGGCCGTAAAAAGTATTGTTTTCCGTTCGGTTTCATCAATTTTCAAAAACCGATTCAATTGCTCGGCTATCGACCCTGCCATTTGCAAAGCGGTGCCTTCTCGCCCTGCCGAACCGCCAAATAAATGTGTACTCAATGTACCCAAATACACAAAAAAAGCCATCCTAAGCGGTATTCTTTCCTTTGGTTTATCAAAGGTTTCTAAAAGTAAATGATTGCCTTTTGTGGCTGATTTTCCATAATAATGATACAACAAGCCCACCAAAAATCCACCAATTGGTAAAAAATAAATGAGCCAAAAATGGTCTTCTCGGTATTGAGTTACCCAATCCAACGAATGTAAAAATATAGCGGAAGCCGAACCCACCAAAAAGCCTATAAAAACACAAATAAACAACCATTTGGCAAGAAGTGAAAAATACATTGAAATTATTTTAATAAACAAATACCGTTTTTTTAATCCTAAAAACTACCTTTTTTCTTCCTATTCAAGTATCAAATCCTGATAATGCAAGCATTTATATCCGTTGCTGTGCAAGCTATAATATACCGCCGCTTTGGCTACGCTATTCACGTCAATGGCTTTATATTTTCGTAAATTTCCAAATAAAAATAGACCCAAAAAGCGCATCAAAAGACCTGCTAGTTTTTCGCCAATTCTAAAATCTTTTCCTCTATTGAGCAACACCGAAGGGCGAATAAAAATTCTATTCGCAAATGATGCGTCTAAGATTTGTTTTTCTATCTGACCTTTCAAATTCAAATAAAAGTTTTTACTATTTAGCGTTGCCCCAACCGATGAAATCAACAAATATGTGCTTACACTACATTGTTGCGCCAAGCGAACAGAATGACTGGCGATACCTAATTCAATATCACGATACAAATTTTTATTACCTTTTACCTGCGCCATGGTTGTCCCTACGCAATTTATCAAAATATCGGCTTTTTCAATTTCTAAGGCATAGGTTTCCTTTTGTAGCATATCGCCAACATAAAATTGAATTTTGGGGTGTAGCTCTTCAATTGGCTTTCGACCAATACAATATATTTTTTGTACGTGTTCGTTATGTAACAAAAGTTGCAACACTTGTTTGCCAATGGCACCGCTAGCACCCAATAAAATAACGTGGTGATTTTTATTCATTATTGATCGTGATTTGTTTCAACTGATTTAATATATCGTCATAATGGTTGTTTTTTCTAACCATTAAAAACAATTCTTGCGTTGGCATTTTGTTGGTCTGCCATAACAATTGTAATTGCTGGTTTTCAATAAATGGTTTTGCATTATAATCCCAAACAATTGCCACTCCTGAATTTTCGGAAAGCGTTTTCATCATTTCAGTTTCATTGGGGATAATATAATTTGCCATCAAAGTAGGTCTTTTTTTATTGAGAACATAGAGCCAAAATTGCTTTACATTTGGAATTTGAGCATCGTAATCATACCATTTTTGCTTATTTAACCATTTTTCAATCGCATTGTTGTCGTCTTTTTCAATCGCCAACTTCAAATTGTTTGCCTCAATATCCATGCTAGCCACCAAAATCAATCTTCCAAAACCAATGGATTGTTGAACAGTATCGAAAGTATCAATTTTTTTGCTCACAACGGCTAAATCTATTTTTTTATTATCCACCAATTGAAAAAGCGCTTCATTTTCAGCAAAGCTAAAATCTACAAAGTCAAACACTTTAACAAATTGATTACCAATGCTTGAAAAGTTATGTTTTGAAATACCTATCGATATTAATTTGTTGGTTTGAAATGCTTTTTCACGAAAACCATTTTCTACACTCTCTAATCTATCTAAAGCTTCAATAATTAAATTGTTCAGCAGTTTGGCATAATCTGTGGGTTCTACGCCCTTTGATTTTCTATTAAACAATTGATAGCCAACATGCGCCTCTAGCATTGCTATTTGTTGACTTACAGCAGGTTGGCTGATATACAATTCTTTCGCAGCCAATGAGAAATTTCGATTTTTGTAAACGGATTTAAAAGTTCTGTACCATTCTAAATTAACCATGATATAATTATATTTATAACAAAGATAATTTAAATTATTTTTCCCGATAGCATATTCGCCATAGATTTGTCCCATTATAAAATTTAATAATCAATCATGAAAAAAATCGCAATCGCATTATCATTCGCTTTTAGCGCACTTGTATTGAATACAAACGCACAAAACAAAGCAAAAAAAGTTCTTTTCGTAGTAACCAGTCACGATAAACTAGGAAACACGGGAGAAAAAACAGGCTTTTGGTCTGAAGAATTTGCAGCTCCTTACTACACAATGACCGACAAAGGTTTTGAAGTAACTATTGCAAGTCCAAAAGGCGGACAACCACCATTAGACCCAAAAAGTACCGACCCAAGCATGGCAACTGAAGACACAAAACGTTTTGACAAGGATGCCGTTTTAAAAGAAAAATTAAGCAAAACATTAAAATTAGCCGATGTAAATCAAGCCGATTATGATGCTGTTTTTTATCCAGGTGGTCATGGTCCTTTGTGGGATTTGGCAACAGACCAAAACTCACAAAAACTAATTGCAGATTTTTACACCCACAACAAGCCCGTTGCCTTTGTTTGTCATGCGCCTGGCGTTTTAAAAGATGTAAAAATAAACGGTAGCTATTTGGTGAATGGCAAAAAAGTAACTGGTTTTTCAAACACGGAAGAAGAAGCGGTAAAATTAACAAAAGTTGTTCCATTTTTATTAGAAGATGTATTAACTAAAAATGGCGGAATTTACAGCAAATCAGGCGATTGGACACCATACGCTGTTGAAGATGGCTTGTTGATTACAGGACAAAATCCAGCTTCTTCAAAACTTGTTGCAGAAAAAATAATATCGAAATTACAGAAATAAAATTTCATTTGTAAATGTTTTTTAAAATAGCCCAAGGTAAAACTTTGGGCTATTTTTTTGTTTTATGAATGCTTAAATTATATTGCGAAGCAAACTTTTCAGCATTCTTTTCTGTTCTGAACCAAAACAATTTAAAATTATCCCACCTGCTTGCAAAATATATCCTTAAATTTACAGACTTGTCATTTAAAAAAATCACTTCAATGGAAAAAGGAACTCTTTTTTTAATTCCCGTGCCTTTAGCAGAAAACACCGCTCAAAAATCGTTTACGCCTTATTTGGTTGACACCATCAACGAGATAGACACTTACATTGTAGAAAACGAAAAAACAGCCCGAAAGTTTTTAAAAGAATCGGGCATGCGTCGTCCGCAAAGCGAATTAATTATCCATGATTTTGGCAAACATAAAAGAGGAAATTCTTTAGTGCCTTATTTCAAAGAATTGCAAATGGGCAAAAATGTAGGTTTGATGAGTGAGGCAGGTTGCCCTGGCATAGCCGACCCAGGTGCTGAAATTGTAAACGAAGCGCACAAAAGAGGAATCAAAGTGGTGCCTTTGGTGGGTCCAAACTCTATGATTTTAGCCTTAATGGCATCTGGTTTCAATGGACAAAGTTTTGCTTTTACGGGTTATTTACCCATCGACAAACCGCAGCGTGTGGCAAGAATAAAAGCCTTAGAAGAATTGTCGGGTAAGATAAAACAAACACAAATGTTTATGGAAACACCTTTCCGCAACAATCATTTGTTTGAAGATATTTTAAAAACTTGCCAACCTAATACGCAACTTTGCGTGGCTTGTAACGTAACAGGCGAAGACGAATATATCAAAACTTTACCCATTGGTTTGTGGCGAAAAGAAAGAATAGATTTACACAAAAAACCAACCATTTTCTTGATTTTTAGATAAATGAGCACTGAAAAAGTATTCGAAAATTTCACTTGGATAGACATTTGTGAGCCCGAAAAAATTGGGTTTGACAAAATTGCTGAAACACATCAACTGGATTTGTTTCAAGTAAAAGACAGTATGGAGCGAGGGCATTTGCCAAAATTTGAAAAACACGAAAACTATACTTTTTTGATTTTAAGAGCTTTTAGCGCCATAAAAAATGCTAGAGCAACCAACATCAATGATTTGTCAAACAAAATCGCTTTTTTTTATGCCGAAAATAAAATCATCACGATTCATCGTTCCAACTTTGATTTCTTAACAAATCTTCCTTCATCGTTTTCAAAGCCAGAGCAATTGTTGCTACACATCTTGAACCTAATGGTCGAGAGTTATCGCTCGCCAGCTCAGTCATTGAGCAACAAAATAGACACCTTAGAAAAAACTATTTTTTTGAAAACCAAGAACAGGGTTTCGCTAGAGGAAATTTATTTTAAAAAAACACAAACTCGACTCACCAAAAAACTATTAATCATTACCCAAAATACCATCAATCAAATTGCAGTTGATGAGGAATCAAAAACGGCGCTACAGGATATAAAAGATAAGTTATTGGATTTGATATTGACCTACGAAGAAATACTAGAAAATACAACAAACCTCCTCAATGCTTATTTATCTCTCAACGCACAAAAAAGCAATCGTGTGATGGAAGTACTTACTGTTTTTTCTGCCTTTTTCTTACCTCTTACTTTTATTGTTGGGGTTTATGGAATGAACTTTGAAAATATGCCCGAATTGAAACATCCCTATGGTTATTATTCGGTTTTGGGTTTGATGCTTGGTATTTGTTTGTTGATTTATTATTGGTTTAAACGCAAAAAAATACTTTAATCGCTATTTATACAAACCCTTACTTTCGATAAAAGAAATTACTTTTTCGGGCAATAAATATTGTGTGCTTTTGTTTTCTTTTATCGCTTTGCGAACAAATGTAGCGGATATTTCCATCAATGGCGTATCGGTAAAATGAATGGATGGATGGTTTTTCCATTCCTCAACCACAGCGTTCGGTCGTGGATACACATAAATAGGATAGTTTTTGAGAATCACCTCGTAGTTTTTCCACTTTTTTAGCGAGGCTAAATTGTCGGCGCCCATTATCAACGCAAATTTTTTGTTGGGATATTTTTCTTCCAAATGAATCAGCGTGTCGATGGTGTAGGAAGGTTGTGGAAGGTTAAATTCTATGTCCGACACCTTGCAAAAGGTGTTGTCTTGCAAGGCAAGATTAGCCATTTCCAAGCGGTCATAAGCATTTGCCAATCCGTTTTTGTTTTTTAGCGGATTATGCGGACTGACCACCAACCAAACTTCTTTCAAATCGGTATAGTTTGCCATGTAGTTGGCAATAATTAAATGACCTACATGAATGGGATTGAACGAGCCGAAAAAAAGACCAATGCGCATTATTTTGCTAAAAAATCAGCGACTAACTGCTCTGCTTCCGCACAAGCGATTTCTAACTCATTGTTTTTCAAAACATAATCAAACTTGTCGGCATACAATAGTTCTTTGGCAGCTTTCACAATGCGTTCTTCCAATTTCTCTGGGCTGTCGGTTCCTCTGCCTTTCAAGCGCTCAATTAACACATCCAACGAAGGAGGTTGAACAAAAATAGCCAAGGCTTGTTCGCCAAATTTTCTTTTCAATCGCAAGCCACCTTCTACATCAATGTCAAATACAACATGCTTACCTGTATCCCAAATTCTATCAATTTCGGAGCGTAAAGTGCCATAAAAAGTACCATTGTACACTTCCTCAAACTCGATAAATTCTTGACGGGCAACTTTATGCAAAAACTCCTCTTTGGGAATAAAATAGTAGTCTCGTTGGTCTTTTTCTTCGCCTCTTGGCGCTCTGGTAGTTGCCGAGATAGAAAATCTCAATTCAGGAAATTTACCCAATAAATGTCTTACAATCGTGGTTTTACCTGCGCCAGAGGGTGCCGAAAATATAATTAATTTACCTTTCATCTTTTTGCTTTACAAAATGTTCAATAACTGTTCTTTAATTTTTTCCAACTCCTCTTTCATGCCCACCACAAGCTGTTGGATTTGTGCATCATTGGCTTTAGAGCCCATGGTGTTAATTTCTCTGCCTATTTCCTGAGAAATAAAACCCAGTTTTTTGCCATTTGCATCTTTGTTTTTAAGGGTTTCTAAAAAATAATTGCAGTGACTCATCAATCTGGTTTTTTCTTCCGTAATGTCTAATTTATCAATATAATAAATCAACTCTTGTTCCAGTCTGTTGTTGTCGATATTAAGTTTGCCTACTTGTTCTTCCAAAAAAGTGTTCAATCTATTTTTTATTTGTGCCACTCTTTGTGGGGCAAGCAAATCTATTTGCGAGAAAAAAGACAAAATATTTTTAATTCTCAACTCCAAATCCAAACGCAAGACAGCGCCTTCGTCTGTTCTAAAGGTGTTAAAATTGGTCAATGCGGATTGAAAAGTTTGCTCCAATATCGACCACTCGGCTTCATCCACTTCCTCTTCCTTGTAGCTAATTACCTCTGGCATATTTAATGCGATTTGCATCAAATTTTGCGTGTTTGCCGACAAACTGCTGTCTATTTCTTTGAGTTGTTGGTAATAATGACGAAGTAAATTTTGATTAATGGTGGCGCCTTTGTCCCCTTCGTTGGCTCTTTCTACGGTTATCGATAGAGAAACCTTTCCTCGTTCAATATCTTTGCTACAAATGTTTCGTAACGTAAGTTCTTTGTCCGAAAATGCCTTCGGTAGTTTCAAATTTAGCTCCAAAAACTTACTGTTAAGCGATTTTATTTCTACCGTAAATTTGGCATTGTTATGGTCTTTGGTGGCTACGCCAAAACCTGTCATCGATTTTATCATGTGCAAAGATATGATTTTATATGTTTTGGTTTATCCAAAATGCAATTTCGACAAAACAATAGTTTAGATTTAATAATTAATTTATATTTGATGTGAAAAAAAAAATTATCATGAAAGTAATTTTAGATATTAAAG
>JAIEMU010000129.1 GCA_019751895.1 Sphingobacteriaceae bacterium
GCTCAAACTGTTCAATTGCTAGAAGTAAGCGAAAATATTAAACAAAAATATATATTGCAAAGTCAGAAATCAGATATAGGTTTTATCTTAACCGCTTTAAATTTAGCGAATCAATGCGACTTAAATTATAAGGCAAGCAAAAATCAAAGATTGCAAGTAGAAATTACTTTGATTAAAATGTGCCACATTCTCTCGGTCATAAATTTAGCTAACCAGCCACTACCTTCTTTAAACGCAACTGAACAACAAGATCAGATTAAAAAAAAAACTAATTTAGCTAAAGAAACGCCGAAAATTATTGATGCTGAAGTACAATCTGAAATAAAACATGTAGAAAAACAGGCGAATGAAGTTGCGGTAAAAGATAAAATATCAATTCAGCCTACTGTTAGCGCAATTAAAATCGCACCGCTAAAAGAAAATAAAAACTCAGCGCTAATCCCTTCCTTGGTCGATTTCAATTTGAACGCTACAAGCGAGGAAAGTAAAGAGCCCGATTATATTTATGGCGAAGAAAAAGAATCGTTTACATTAGAAAACCTTTTGTTTTTTTGGAATAGTTATGCTGAGGACATGAAAAGCAAAGATAAAATTAGCATTTACACTTTGTTAAATTCTAATCAACCTTTGTTGAAATCAGCTACCGAAATTCTTATTTCACTTGAAAATAAAATTCAAGAAGATATGTTGAGGATAGAAATGATTCCGTTGCTTAATTACCTTAGAACGGTATTGAAAAACTACGATATCACTATCGTTAGCAATCTTTTGAAACGAAATGAAGCCAAAATGCCATACACAAGTGCTGAAAAATTTGAATATTTAGTTCAAAAAAATTCAAATATTTTAAAATTCAAAACAGATTTTGAACTAGATGTAATTATTTAATCTGCTTTATCACCTCTTCAATTATTCGAGGGTAATGAAGATGTTCTATTTGCTGTCCTTTAAATTTAATCATATCCAAATTGTCAGTTTCGGAAATCGCATATTTTGCTTGGTAAATGTATTCGCCTTCATCATAATTTTGATTCACATAATGTATCGTGATGCCGCCATGAGGCTCTTTAGCTTGCATTACGGCTTGGTGCACATTGTCGCCATACATTCCCTTTCCGCCAAACTTTGGAAGCAGTGAAGGATGAATATTTATGATTTTGTTAGGGAATTTTTTTATTAATTTCTCAGGTATCAACCATAAAAAACCTGCCAATACAATTAAATCTATTTTAGACCTCTCTAAAAAACTCTCAACTGTATCGGTGTTGTAGAATTCATTTCTGTTGAAAACATAAGTTGGTATTTCAAATCTGTCGGCTCTTTGTAGTACATAAGCCTCAATTTGGTTAGATAAAACTAAAGCTACCTCAAAATCATTGTTATTTTTGAAGTATTCCATTATTTTTTGGGCATTAGAGCCTGAGCCTGAAGCGAAAATTGCAATTCTTTTTTTCACAGTTTTTTTCTTCAAAAATAGTATTTTAACACTTTAATTAAATGTTTTTTGAAAAAATATATCATTAAATGTAAATATATTTAAAATCAGTTTGCAAATTAAAAGATAAACCCTATATTTGCAGTCCTTAAAATAACATAATCAGAAGATAAAACGCTAAGCATAAAATGGCAAATCATAAATCATCTCTAAAAAGAATCAGAGCTAACGCTACCAAACGTTTGCGTAACAGATACCAAGCTAAAACTACTCGTACTTTTATAAAAAGACTACGTGCTGCTGAGGATAAAAAATCTGGACAAGAGTTATTACCAAAGGTAATTTCAATGTTAGATCGTTTAGCAAAGAAAAACGTAATTCACAAAAACAAAGCGGCTAACAACAAGTCAAAATTGACTAAGTTTGTTAATTCTTTAAAATAATATTTTTATTTACGATATTGTAAACGGTATTACCTTTGGGTGATACCGTTTTTTTGTTTATAAGAATATGGATGATTTCTCAGATAAAATAGGAATAAAGACTTGGGCTGAAGAAGACAGGCCGAGAGAAAAAATGCTTTTGAATGGGCGTAGGTATTTAACAGACGCCGAGTTAATTGCTATTTTGATAGGTTCTGGAAGTCAATTAGAGACTGCTGTTGATTTAAGTAAACGCATATTGCGTTTCTATCAGAACGACATTAATAAGTTGGCACAAGTGTCAATTAGCGATTTAATGAAGTTTAAAGGAATAGGAGAGGCGAAAGCAATTTCTATTGTGGCGGCACTTGAGCTGGGCAGAAGGAAAAAAGAGAATGAAAAGGAAAATAAAATAAAAATAAATTCATCAAAAGATGCATTTAATGTTTTGAGCGCTACTTTTTCGGATTTAAACCATGAAGAGTTTTGGATTATCATTCTCAATCGAGCAAATTTTGTATTGGGCAAACAATTGATTAGTAAAGGTGGGCGAGCGGGAACGGTTGCTGATCCCAAAATTATTTTCAAAACCGCTATTGAAAACAATGCAGCGAATATTATACTCGCCCATAATCACCCTTCAGGAAACTTAAAGCCTAGTGAAGAAGATATCAAATTGACAAAAAAAATGGTCGAGAATGGTAAATTACTAGATTTACCTATACTCGACCATTTGATTATAACGAACGTAAATTACTTTAGCTTCGCTGATGAGGGTTTGATTTAAACGGTTTACATATAGTTTAAATCGTTGTTTTTTTTCAGTTTAATAACCTTAAAGAAATTCAATACCAATATGATTGGGTAACAAGGGTCTATTTCAAACCATTTTTTTCCAAAGTTGGCTCTCCCACCAAATTTATGGTGATTGTTGTGGTAACTTTCTCCAAACATCAAAAAGTCAATTGGCAATAGATTTTTTGCCGTATCGTTTACTTTAAAGGTTGCATATCCATAAATATGAGCAAACCAATTAATGATTGCACCATGTACGGGGCCCATTAAAAAATGTATAGGCAACAATAAATACAAAAGCCACCAACTTCCTTCAGTAGGCACAAAGTAGATGTAGAATGCCGTGTAAAGTCCTATCCATACTAAGCGAGTAATCCAAGAATCACCAATTCGTTCAATGAATTTCCAATAAGGAACATTTTGTTTGAATTTCGGGTCAATGTCCGCTCTGTCGTGTAAAATGTCGTTGTAAATGTTTTTAGTCTTCCACATCATGTCGAAAAAGTTTTTCGAGTACGATGGAGAGTGTGGATCTTTATCTGTATCAGCGTACGCATGGTGCATACGGTGCATAATTCCGTAAGCTTTTGGACTTAAAAACGAAGAGCCTTGAAATAAGAACGTTAAGATGTAGAAAAACTTTTCTACCCATTTGTTCATCGTAAACATACCGTGAGCTGCATATCTATGCAAGAAAAACGTTTGAGTAAATAAAGATAAGTACCAATGGGCGATAAAAAATGTGATAATGATTTGTTGATTTGTCATATTTAAAAATTTCGACAAAGGTAGGGTCTTAAATTCGAATAAAAAATGATTTATTACATATTAAAGTAAAATAGTTGGGCAGTGAAGTTAAAATGGGTTATAGCTTACTGAAACGGTATTTTACGACAGTTTTTTCACCTTTAGTTCTAAGGCTAAGTCATTCAAATCATTTACTACCACATCAATTAAAGGGATGCCATTTTTTGCTCTATCTTTTTCAAAAGCAAATTCAGGCGCACCTGGGATAATTACTTTTTTATTAGGGTCGATTGTTTTTGCATTGGCAAATCTTTCAATCCAATTGTCGATGTGTTTTTTGTACTCTTCGATTGGTCTAAAACCATCTACTCGCATTGCGCCAAAAAAATGACCAATTCCTTCGCCTACAGGGTTTTTGCTAGGTTCTAAAAAAGCAACGAAAGGAGGAACCCATGGGCCGTAATTAGCACCCGAAAGCACGGCAGACAGAATGTCAACGGTTGCACTCAATCCATAACCTTTGTGGCTTCCATGCTCTTTGTCGCTACCTAGCGGAAGTAAAGAACCGCCAGATTTCAATTCATTGGGGTTATTTGTTGCGTTTCCATTTTTGTCTTGCGCCCAACCTTCGGGAATGTTTTTATTTGCTCTTTGTGCAATTTCAAGCTTGCCATTTGCTGCTGCGGCTGTTGCCATATCTACCACAATAGGCGGATGTTCGCCTGCTGGAAAAGCATAACACATCGGATTTGTACCCAATAATCGTTCGCTAGAAAAAGTTGGCGCCACCAAAGGACTTGCATTGGTCATACTGATGCCAATCATGTCTTTTTCGGTAGCCATTAGCGCATGGTAACCTGCAATGCCAAAGTGATTTGAGTTTTTTACGGATACCCATCCGCTGCCATATTTTTCTGCTTTTTCAATCGCAATTTGCATGGCAAATGGAGCAACCACCAAACCTAATCCTCTATCTCCATCGATGGTTGCGGTGGTAGGGGTTTGGTGTATTATTTGAATGTTGGGTTTGGTGTTGATTCTATTTTTTTGCCACAATCTTGCATATCCAGATAAACGAGCAACGCCGTGAGAGTCGATTCCTCTTAAATCTGATTTTACCAATACATCGGTTGCTAAAGTTGCATCTGCTTCGTTGCATCCCATTTGGGTGAAAATTGCGAAAGTAAATTCTCTTAATTCTTGTTCTGAAAAGGTAATAAAATTCATTTTTAAGCTAATAAGATGGTAAAATCTCCACCTAGGGGTTCTAAGTTTTCAATTAATGAGGATAAAAAGTCTTCGCCATAGTTTACATACATAGGTGCAATATTAAATACACGTTCTTGTAGTGTTTGTTTTGGGAATAGTCTATTTTTAAGGTTTTCAATTTGATTTAGAGCAGTTTCATGTTTTCTTTTTTCAGCTCTTAAAAGTTTCTTTTCTAAATTAGAAAGTAATTTATCGGTTTTTATTTTGGCACTTTCTGTCGATGCATCTAATGTTTTATCGGCCTTGTAGGCCTGTAATTTGATTTTTTCGAAAATTGCATTTATGGCTTGCTTTTCATCCGTCAAACACAATTTTGCATCGCTATTTTGTTTTATCCATTTTTCTTTCAGTTCATCAATGCTTAAAAACACATCTTCAAACTTCAAACCTAAACTGTAAATGTTTTCGGTGCTGCGTTTATCAATTAGCAAAACTGAGTTTCTTAATAATAAAACGGGGAAATCAACTTTGTAAAAATCAAAATTTGCTTTTAGTTGCATCCAATAACTTACCTCTGCGCCGCCACCAATGTAAGCGATGTTAGGTAAAATGCTTTCTTGATAAAGTGGACGCATCACTACGTTGGGGCTAAATCTTTCGGGATATTGATTGATTTCGTCTAAAATCTCATCCTTCGAAAAGCTAATTTCTGTGTGATTGATTTTGTAACGATTATCTTGAAAGACGATGCGTTCTCTCAAATCATTTTTTAAGTAAAAAAAGTTTATTTCTCTTCCATTTACTTGTGTTTTATATCCTTTTTTATCTAATTCAGCACTACTAGCTTTTATGTTTTTTTCGCTATGTCGCTCGGTAATATCTTTTTTAATAATTGCAGCGAATTGTTTTTTCAACTTTGAATCGTCGGCATTTACAATTACCAATCCATATTTGTCGAATAAACTATTTACTAAATACTGCGTTGCATCGGCTAAATTGGCATGTGTTAAATATGCTTTTTCAATTATTTTAGCAAGTTTCTTGCCATTTTCGCTAATTCCTAAATAGCCTTTATAGGCATTTACCGCTTCGGTGATAGATTTTGTGTCAAGTCTTCCGGTTGCTCCAGTTGTTTTTTGAGTCCAACGTATATGTGCATCTTCTACATTTACATGGTTTATTTCCTCAAAATCATGGTCTTCGGTAGCCATCCAATAGATGGGGACAAAGTTTTGGTCTGGAAACGCAAGTTTTAATTCTAAGGCCAAATTTATGGTACTTACAATTTTGTAAATGAAATATAAAGGGCCTGTAAATAAATTGAGTTGATGACCTGTTGTAACTGTAAAGGTATTTGGTTTTTCTAAAAGTTGAATGTTGTTTAATACCAGCTCATTTGGATTGATTTTTTGGTATTGATTTTTTAATACTTCAACTAATGCCAATCTATTTCCCGTGAAATTCCGATTTTCAATCGCAGCTTTTAGTCCATTAATATCAGGGCGATAGCTATAAAATGATTTTAAAAAGTCGTTTTCATTCACATAATCTAAAACTAATTTAGAAAATGCATGTGTTTCTTGATAGGAAATGTATTTAGCTTTCATTGGTAGCTAAAATAAGTTAAAATATAATTTTAATAGGTATTCTGTATTTATTTTACAATTTGACCATATAAATCAAAATCTTCGGCTCGGTCTATTTTTACATTTACAAAACTTCCAATAGCTGCATAGCCGGTTTTGGCATCAATTAAAACTTCGTTATCTACCTCAGGAGAGTCAAATTCTGTTCTTCCGATAAAGAAATCACCTTCTTTTCTATCTACTAACACTTTGTAGGTTTTGCCAACTTTTTCTTGATTTATTTCAAACGAAATACCTTGTTGAAGTTCCATTATTGCCTCTACTCTAGCTTGTTTTACTTCTTCGGGCACATCATCTACCAAACTGTGGGCGTGTGTTTTTTCTTCATGCGAATAGGTAAAACATCCCAAACGGTCAAATCTTGTTTCTTCTACCCATGCCAACATTTCTTGAAAATCTTCTTCCGTTTCGCCAGGATAGCCACAGATTAAAGTCGTTCTCAAGGCGATGTTAGGTACTTTTGCTCTAATTTGTTTTACCAAATCGATTGTTTTTTGTTTGTCAATACCACGACGCATCGACTTTAACATATTATCGGTAATGTGTTGAAGAGGCATGTCTAAATACTTGCAAATGTTGTCATTCGCATTCATCGCATCTAATATTTCCATTGGAAAACCTGATGGATAAGCATATTGTAAACGAATCCATTCTATGCCTTCAACTTTTGCAAGTTCATTTAAAAGTTCGTCTAAATTTCTTTTTGCATAAATATCCAAACCATAATAGGTAAGGTCTTGTGCAATTAATATTAATTCTTTGGTGCCATTGGCGGCTAATATTTTTGCTTCGTTTACCAATTCTTGGATTTCTCGGGAAACATGTTTGCCACGCATCAATGGAATGGCGCAAAACGAACAAGGACGGTTACAGCCTTCTGCTATTTTGAAGTAAGCAAAGTGAGAAGGTGTGGTTAATAACCGTTCACCAATAAGTTCATGTTTGTAGTCGGCGCCTAGTTCGTGTAAAATATTTTGAAGATCATTGGTGCCAAAAAAAGCATCTACATTTTTTATTTCTGCAGTCAATTCAGGTTTGTATCTTTCAGATAAACATCCAGTTACAATTACTTTACCTATTTTTCCTGCTTCTTTTAACTCGCTATATTGTAGGATGGTATCGATAGATTCTTGTTTTGCATTGTCTATAAAACCACAAGTATTGATAACCACAATATCATTTTTACCCATTTTATTGTCTTCATGCACCACGTTTAAGTTGTTGCCCTTTAGTTGTCCCATCAACACTTCTGAATCGTATGTGTTTTTTGAGCAACCTAAGGTGATTACATTTATTTTTGGTTTTGAAACCGTTTTGTTTTTATTTGGTTTTGTAATCATGTTTTATTTAAACAAAGAATTAACGAAAGTTTTTTTATCGAATAATTGTAGGTCTTCCATTTTTTCGCCTACGCCTATATATTTAATTGGAATTTTGAATTGGTCAGAAATGCCAATTACCACTCCACCTTTTGCGGTGCCATCTAATTTTGTAATTGCTAAAGCATTTACATCCGTAGCTTGAGAAAATTGTTTACATTGTTCAAAAGCGTTTTGTCCTGTCGAACCGTCTAACACTAATAAGATTTCGTGTGGCGCATTTGGGACGATTTTTTGCATCACATTTTTTATTTTACTCAATTCGTTCATCAAGCCAATTTTATTGTGCAATCTTCCAGCGGTATCAATAATCACTACATCATCTTGATTGGCAACTGCAGATTGAAGGGTGTCGAAAGCAACCGAGGCAGGGTCTGAACCCATAGCTTGCGCAATTACCCTCACGCCAATTCTTTCGCCCCAAAGTTTTAGTTGATCAACTGCGGCTGCTCTAAATGTATCGGCAGCGCCTAACACAACTTTTAAATTTTCGGATTTAAGTTTGTGTCCTAATTTGCCAATGGTAGTTGTTTTACCAACGCCATTTACACCCACTACCATAATTACGTATGGTTTTTGTTGGCTATAAATTTCATTTTGAACATCTATAGAATTGTTTTCAGCCAAGAGAAGCTGAATTTCATCTCTTAATAAGTTGTTTAATTCTGTGGTAGAAAGGTATTTGTCTTTTGCAACACGTTTTTGAATACGGTCAATTATTTTCAAAGTGGTTTCTACGCCAATATCAGAAGTAATTAAGGTTTCTTCTAAATTGTCGAGTACTTCGTCATCTATTGATGATTTACCTAAGGTAGCTTTTGCAATTTTGCTTAAAAAGCTATCTTTAGTTTTTTCTAAACCCTTTTCAAGCGAATTAATTTCTGTACTTGAAGTGTCTTTTTTCTTAAAAAAATCGAATAAACCCATAATTATACAATCAAACAAAAAAAGCCCTCTTACCAGATATGGAAAGACGGCTTATAAATTAACTTTAAATAAAATTATTTTTTTGCGTTAGCAATAATCTCTTTTACGTGGTCATTGTGTACAATGATTTCTTTAAAAGAATAAGCTCCTTTTGGAGACTTAGACATTGTAATAACTTTTGAATACTCTTTTCCTGTACCCGTTTTTAGGGTTGCAACTACTTTCTTTGCCATGTTTTTTTAGCTTTTAATGATTGATAAATTAAAATTTAAGTGCATAAAATACACCTTCAAATTAATTGGCCAATTATTTAATTTCTTTATGAACGGTTACTTTTCTCAAAACTGGATTGAATTTTTTTAATTCTAATCTTTCAGTTGTGTTTTTACGGTTTTTCGTAGAGATGTATCTAGACATACCTGGCATACCACTTGTTTTATGCTCTGTACATTCTAAAATAACTTGTACTCTGTTACCTTTTTTTGCCATTTTATTTTATTATTATAGCTAGTTGTTTAGTTATCTAGCAATGTTTTCTACAAATATCCTTTTTTCATGAAACGGTTAATCGCTTCAGAAATACCAATTTTATTAATGGTTTTTATAGCTGATGTGCTCACTTTTAATGTTATCCAACGACTTTCTTCTGGGATATAAAATCTTTGAAGTTGTAAGTTTGGATAAAACTTGCGTTTAGTTTTTACGTTCGAGTGCGATACGTTAAAA
The DNA here is from genome assembly GCA_019751895.1 of Sphingobacteriaceae bacterium. GTDB lineage: Bacteria > Bacteroidota > Bacteroidia > Sphingobacteriales > Sphingobacteriaceae > Pedobacter. The sequence goes on from JAIEMU010000129.1 coordinate 9,287, forward strand.
CCTGTCATTGCCATTTTCCCGGTTAGGTCACAAATTTTAGACATGCCTTTATATATTAAATGTTATACTACTTAGTTTTTTAAGAGTTTGCAAATATCAATATTTTTTTTGTAAACGACAACTGTGTTTGCAATTATTTTATAAAATATATTTTAAATGAAAAAAAAATAGTGATAGCGATATGTTTTATCAGTAAAAAAAATATATTTACAAAATTAATCAATCAATCTAATAACTAACTAAATATGATAAATTTTAATGTAAGTAGTTTTGCTGAATATCAATCAGTGTATGAGGAAAGCGTAAATAATCCTGAAAAATTTTGGGCTAATGTGGCTGATAATTTTTTGTGGAGACAAAAATGGTCTGAGGTTCTGTCTTGGAATTTTTCGGAACCTAACATAGAGTGGTACAAAGGCGCAAAGCTAAATATCACTGAAAATTGTTTAGATAGGCATTTGTTGGATAGACCAAATCAACCTGCCATTATTTGGGAACCAAACGAACCAGGAAAAGACTCGATAACACTTACCTATAAAATGTTGCACGATCAGGTTTGTCGTTTCGCAAATGTATTGAAGAAAAACGGAGCGCAAAAAGGCGATAGAATTTGTATTTATATGCCTATGGTGCCTGAATTGGCTGTTGCTGTTTTGGCATGTGCCCGAATTGGCGCTATACATTCTGTAGTTTTTGGTGGTTTTTCTGCTAAATCTATTGCGGATAGAATTGTTGATGCAAATTGCAATATAGTTGTAACCGCCGATGGTGTATTTAGAGGAAATAAACAAATTCCTTTAAAAGAAGTAATTGATGATGCTTTAATTGGTTGTCCTTCGGTTAAAAAAGTGGTGGTTTTAACCCACACGAGAACACCCGTTTCGATGCTTAAAGGTAGAGATTTGTGGTGGGAAGATGAATTGAAATTGGTTGATTCGCATTGTGAGCCTGAAATTATGGATGCGGAGGACATGTTATTTATTTTATATACTTCGGGTTCTACAGGAAAACCAAAAGGGGTAGTGCATACCTGTGGTGGGTACATGGTTTATGCGGGTTATACTTTTGCTAATGTGTTTAATTATCAACCTAATGAAGTATTTTTCTGTACGGCTGATATTGGTTGGATAACAGGACACTCTTATATTTTATACGGTCCCTTGTCGCAAGGCGCTACCACTTTAATGTTTGAAGGCATACCAACTTATCCAACTCCTTCAAGAATGTGGGAAATTGTAGAAAAACATAAAGTTAATATTCTATACACCGCACCAACTGCCATTCGCTCGTTGATGAGTTTTGGAGATGAACATTTGCAAGGTATAGATATGTCGAGTTTACGTGTTTTAGGTTCAGTAGGAGAACCTATCAATGAGGAAGCTTGGCATTGGTTTGATGAAAAGGTAGGGAAAAGTAAATGTCCAATTGTAGATACTTGGTGGCAAACAGAAACGGGAGGAATTATGATTTCGCCAATTGCAGGCATTACGCCTACCAAACCTAGTTATGCTACACTACCTTTACCGGGTATTCAACCTATTTTGGTGGATGAAAACGGAAACGAAATTATTGGAAATGGGGTAAATGGTAATTTATGTATCAAGTTTCCTTGGCCGGGTATGTTGCGAACCACCTACAACGACCATGAAAGATGTAAATTAACTTATTTCTCTACCTATGAAAATCTATATTTTACAGGTGATGGTTGTTTGAGAGATGAAGATGGTTATTATCGAATTACGGGAAGGGTAGATGATGTATTGAATGTTTCGGGACATAGAATTGGAACGGCAGAAGTTGAAAATGCTTTAAATATGCATGCTGGTGTGGTAGAAAGTGCGGTGGTGGGCTATCCTCACGACATTAAAGGGCAAGGTGTTTATGCGTTTATCATTTATCCAAACACACATGGTGATGCTGAATTGACTAAAAAAGATATACTACAAACCGTTACCCGTGTGATTGGTGCGATTGCCAAGCCTGATAAAATTTTATTTGTTTCGGGCTTACCCAAAACGAGGTCAGGGAAAATTATGCGCCGTATTTTAAGAAAAATTGCCGAAGGCGAATACGATAGTTTGGGCGATGTGAGTACTTTGTTGGATCCAACCGTTGTGGAAGAAATTGTGGCAGGAGCTAAATTAATTTAATTTTTTTTCATGTATAAAGACAAGAAAAGCCTTGGTTTATAGCTAAGGCTTTTTGGTTTTTAAATAAAAAATCAATTTGTGGAAAACTAAGATTGATTTCAATTAAGATTAGGTTATTTTTGTAATTCAATAATCACTCGCATGGCAGAACCAATTTATAATGATGACAGTATAAAGTCGCTAGACTGGAAAGAACATATCCGTCTGCGACCAGGAATGTATATTGGTAAACTTGGTGATGGGTCGGCGCAAGATGATGGTATTTATGTGTTGCTTAAAGAAATCATGGACAACTCTATTGATGAGTTTGTGATGGGGTCGGGGCGAACCATAGATATTACTGTGAGCGACCAAAAAGTGAATATTCGAGATTATGGACGTGGTATTCCCTTAGGAAAGGTGATAGATTGTGTGAGTAAAATAAACACCGGTGGAAAATACGACAGCAATGCTTTTCAGAAATCAGTAGGTTTGAATGGGGTGGGTACCAAGGCGGTAAATGCTTTGTCAACCAATTTTATCGTGCAATCTTATCGTGAAGGGAAAACCAAAAAAGTAGAATTTAGCAAAGGCGAAATTGTTCAAGACCATCCAATTATTGATACCACGCAACGCAATGGAACAGCCATTACGTTTTATCCAGATGATTCCATTTTTAGAAATTATCATTACATTCCAGACTTTGTAGAAAGCATGATTTGGAATTATGTGTTTCTGAACACAGGATTGACGGTAAATTTTAACAATCAAAAGTATTTCTCGGAACGTGGTTTATACGATTTGCTAAACAAAGTGGCAGATGTAGAGAATATTCGTTATCCAATTATTCATTTAATTGGTTCGGATATCGAAATTGCGATGACCCACGGACAACAATATGGTGAGGATTATCACTCGTTTGTGAATGGACAGCATACCACACAAGGAGGAACCCACCAAGCGGCGTTTAGGGAGGCAATTGTAAAGACCATAAGAGAGTTTTATAAAAAAGAATACGATGCCGCCGACATTAGAGCGTCGGTAATTGCTGCAATTTCGGTTAGGGTACAAGAACCCGTTTTTGAATCGCAAACCAAAACCAAACTCGGTTCGCAAAACATGGGACCCGAAGGTCCTTCGGTAAGAACTTTTATCAACGATTTCGTTAAAAAAGAGTTAGACGATTACCTGCACAAACACACCGATGTAGCGGATGCTTTGTTGAAACGTATTCTTCAATCGGAAAGAGAGCGTAAGGATATTGCAGGCATTAAAAAATTGGCAAACGATAGAGCTAAAAAAGCATCGCTACACAATAAAAAATTAAGAGATTGTAAAGTTCATTTCAACACTACTCACGAAAGAAGATACGAAACTACTCTTTTCATTACCGAGGGAGATTCGGCATCTGGCTCGATTACCAAATCGAGAGATGTAAACTGCCAAGCGGTTTTTAGTTTAAAAGGGAAGCCTTTAAACTGCTACGAATTGACTAAAAAAGTAGTGTACGAAAATGAGGAGTTTAATCTTTTGCAACACGCTTTGAATATTGAGGATGGTTTAGAAAATCTTCATTACAACAACATTGTAATTGCTACCGATGCCGACGTGGATGGGATGCACATTAGGCTTTTATTGATGACTTTTTTCTTGCAGTTTTTCCCTGATTTGGTAAGAGCTGGGCATGTTTATATTTTGCAAACGCCTTTGTTTAGGGTGAGAAATAAAAAAGAAACCATTTACTGTTACAGTGATGAAGAGCGCAGAAATGCCATTGCTAAATTGGGTGTAAGACCTGAGATTACTCGATTTAAAGGCTTGGGAGAGATTTCTCCAGACGAGTTTGGCTTGTTTATTGGCAAAGACATTCGTCTCGATCCTGTGATTTTGAAAGACCAAACGATTAAAAATCTTTTGTCGTATTACATGGGTAAAAATACACCTGAAAGACAGCAACACATCATCAAAAATTTGCGAATTGAAAAAGATGATGTAAAAGAAGTAGAGGCTTTGGTGGAGGAAATTATAGAGCCATTGGCAGTAGAAAATAATTAATTCTTTTTTGTCGTTTTATTTAGTTTTCTAATCCTCTTCGGTGGTAATTGATTTGCCCAAGATGATAGGCGAGGTGGCTGCTTAGGTGAATTAGTAAATATTCAGTAGTTGTTTTTTGTTCGAATACCAAAATGGGGTATTCGGCTTTTAAAACATTTTCATCCAAATTAGCTAAAGTTTGATTCAGCATTTCAATGGTACTTTCAATCATTGAAATGAGCTTTTGTTTTGGAATACCTTTTAACGAAAATTCCAATTCACGATTTCTTTCGTATCCCGTATTTCCCAACTCTTTGCCAATGTAAGTGTTTAAATTACCTATCAAATGCAAACAAAGATTGCCTCCCGAGTTGCTGATTTGGGTGCTCGTTTTCCAAATTGAGCTTTCATTTTCGTATTGTTCAATTTCGGTTATTAAGCGTTTTAAGTCTCTGTTGAATAGATTTTTTAGGGTTTCGATTATCATTTTAATTAATTAAGTTGAAATATAGCCCATTCCGAAAAATAGGAGCGTAGTTATTAGATTGAATAAAAAAAATCCGTAGCATTTTTTAGAAAACTACGGATATAAGTTTTGCCTTTGTTGGCGTTATCACCAACAAACATAGAACTTCGTGGAGCTAAACGGCAGTTTTTTCTTGGTTAATTGGGCGAAGGGGAATGGGAAAGTGTTAAAATTTTCCCGGAGATAGTGTCTTAGTTTTTATGAGAACCCTAAAATAGCAACTCTAGGGGGAAAACTAAAAGGGGCTTATCCTTTTTAGACAGCCCCTTTTTAATATTAATTACATTTTGAATTATAATCTTCAATAGCCATTGACCGAACTTGTTCTTTGAATAAAGTGTTATTAACGATCTTTTGAAAATCAGATTTTGATTCCCCATCTTTTCCAATAGTTTTATATTCTCCATTTTTTTGTTTTTCTGTAACATATGGACAATCTGCGAGTTCCTTTTCAATATCAAGATTATTGACTAACTTCAACTTGCCGTTTAAATCTTTTCTATATACAAGTTGTGGTGTGCCGCTTTCAATATAATAAGGTTCTATACTTTCATTTATAAGTACTTCTGGTGGTGAACTAAAAAAATGGAATAGAGTTATTTTTCCATCTTTAATTTTACGCATAAACATTTTTTTCGGAATCATTCCCAAACCTACAGCTGACATATCAGCATATTTTACAGATTCATAATATAATGTTTCATATTTGTAACTTTCTAATTCTTTTGCACTATATTCTTTAAATAATTTATTTTTAATTTTTTCGGTGTTTTCAAAAACATCTTTTTCAATAAATTCTACTGTTGATTGAAATTTCCATGGTGCAAGAAAAATTTTATCATTTAAATAAACAATTCCTGTTTTTTTAAAATAACCTTGGATTTCTTTACCCTCTTTTGTAATTGTACCTGCAACTACATTTTCGTTTTTTATTTTTTCTTCTAGTTGTGAATACCCACTTAATGAGATAATTAAAAGTAAAGATAATACGTTAAAAAATTTGTTTTTCATGATTTTATAGTATAATTAATTTGTGTATAATTTTTTATTTTATTCCAACAGCAATTCCACAAGTTATTTGAGAATAACTGTTGTGATATCCCACTATTTCAAAAATAAGAAAATTCTTTTTAAAAAGCAAATTTCGCTCCCCTCCTCGTTTGTAACGAGGGGAGAGCGAGATTGGCGTTTGTAACGCCGTAAGTTTGTGGTTCGTGAAGACTCGAACCAAGACGGTGGAGGTGCCAAAAGACTTTAGACTTGTTTCTGTGTAATCTGCGAGAGCTAAACAAGCGATTAGATACTTCGTTCCTTAGTAGGACAAAAATTATCCCAATCCTACCAACTCAACTTTCCTTGCATCAGGCTCACAAAATCATCGAACAGATATCGAGAATCGTGTGGACCTGGTGAACTTTCAGGATGGTATTGAACTGAAAATGCTTTTTTTCCTTTCACACGAATACCTTCGATAGATTGATCATTGAGGTTGATGTGGGTAATTTCTATTTTGTCTGATTTTTTCACTTCCTCAGGAATAACCCCAAAGCCATGATTTTGAGAA
>JAIEMU010000068.1 GCA_019751895.1 Sphingobacteriaceae bacterium
CACCTTATATGATGACCACGCCATAAATGGCGTGGCTACGAAAACCTATCCCTTTTGTCACCCTGAGGAACGAGGAATCTAATCGGTAGATTGATTCTTCACACAAACAAAACATAGAAAACATGGTCTTTATAAAAAAGATAGTTATACCTTAGCGACTTCATAAAAAAAATTAAAAAAAACCACATGAAAAACATGACTAAATTAATGAGTGCAGTATTGTTCTTAGTCGCCTTTGGCTTTGCGAGTTGCAAAAACGATGACCTTATCATTAGGCGCTCAAAGATGTACACCGTAACCTTTGAAACAAATGGCGGTAGTGTAGTAGCTCTCCAAAGTGTAGAAGATGGCAAAACGCTTAGCAAACCTACCGACCCTACCAAACCTAATTTTGTGTTTGAAGGATGGTTTAAAGATCCAGCCTTAACTCAAGCCTTTGATTTTGCCACCGAGAAAATCACTGCCAACACTAGCATCTATACCAAATGGAAAGCAAATGAAGTAACAATAACGCTTAATCTTGGTGCAGGAACAGGCACTCCATCAACAGTTAAAATACCTAAAGGCGCAACTATCGACGCTATTGCTACGCCTACCAAAGGCGACAAAGACGGTTTTCAAGGTTGGTACACCGATGATACATTCACTACCAAGTTTAATGCCACCCAAGCCATCACTGCCGACATGACTCTTTATGCCAAATGGATAACCTTTGAAACAGAGGCTGTAACTGGTGGCCTAAAAATTATTAACTTTAACAAATTACAACACGCAGAAATTGTAGTGCCTGCCACCATCAATGGTAAAACAGTAGTAGAGATAAGCTCAGATTCATACGATGTGAACAATATTATAAATAAAGTAACTTTATCTGAAGGGTTAAAAACAATAGGAATCAAATCTTTTTATTTATGCAAAGCTTTAACAACGATTACTATTCCTAATTCAGTAAACAGTATTGGGGATCAAGCTTTCTATAATTGCACTGCTTTAGCAACAATTACTATTCCTGCCTCAGTAAACAGTATTGGGGCTAATACTTTCTATAGTTGCACTGCTTTAAAAACGATTACTATTCCTGCTTCAGTAAACAGTATTGGAAATTTTGCTTTCTATGGTTGCAATGGTTTAACAACGATTAATATTTCTGATTCAGTAATTAGTATTGGAACTGGTACTTTCAATGGTTGCTCTGCTTTAGCAACAATTAATATTCCTTCCTCAGTAAACAGTATTGGGAATCAAGCTTTCTATAATTGCAGCAAATTAGTAGAGGTAATTGTAAATCGTACTACAATGCCACTTACTACTTTGGGACTCTCTGTTTTTAATAACACTGATCTAGCCTTAAAAATAAAAGTGCTTTCGGATGCAGCGGTTACTGCTTATCAAGGAGCTACCAACTGGAGTACTTATTCAGCTAAAATCGAAAAAAAATAATAAGAAAAACCTATCTTTTTTTTCAAACCGCCTCTTTGTAGCATCATGCAAAGTGGCGGTTTTGTTTTGTTTCACGCTGAGAAGATGGAACACGGATTTGACGGAAGAAACGGATAAAAACGGATTTTTATCTCGTCCTCGTTTGTATCGAGGACGTAGCGAGATTAGCGTTTGTAACGCTGATTGTTTATCCCGTTTTGTCACCCTGAGGATACGAAGGGTCTCAACGTGTTGGTCTTTTATATTACCACGCCACAAATGGCGTGGCTACGAAGGTTCTGTCGAATATATCCCCCCAAAAAAAATGGGTTACGTTTCCGCAACCCACCCACAAAATGAAAAAAAATTCGATTTAATAAATCACTTTACCTACCGAGGTAACGATAGAAGCGATACGAATGGCATCAAATACACGTTCTTCGGTAGCACCTAGATGTAATAAAGATTTTTCGTGGCTATTTACACAAAGCTCGCAACCATTTACCGCCGAAATGGCTAAGCTCATCAACTCAAAAAATTCTTTTCCCGTCGTTGGGCTGCTCATAATCTGCATACGCACTCTAGCAGGTATTTGCGCATATTTTTCTTTGCCTGTAAAATGTCTAAAACGATAAAAAACATTATTTAAAGCTAATAATGAAGCACATGCAACCGCCTCACCAGTATCTTCAGCCGTTGCTTCTTTTGCCAATGCCAATTGCTCAAAAAAGTTCATTAATACTTTGTTGTTGTTGTTTGCCGCTACACTCAAAGCCAACAAAGCACATTCTTTTTCGCTCATGTGTGCCGATGTGAATACGCTGGTGAAATTTAATTTCAAATCACGTACATATCTGGTATTGCTGTTTTCAAGCAATGTTAAACTTTCGTTTCTATAATTTTCGTCTAAACCGACAACGGTTAATAGCTCTTGTATGGTTTCTGTTACTTCGCTCATTTTTTTGTTTTTTTTAGCAAAGCTATGCCAAGCTGAGTAAATTTTACTCAGCAAAATGGCATAACAATAATTTTTAATTGATTTTTTTTTAGAATTAAATCAGTATCGAAAACTGATTAAAGAGTGGCGTCGCCTTTTTTCCAGTTACATGGACATAATTCGTCAGTTTGCAAAGCATCTAATACTCTCAAAACTTCTGCTACATTTCTTCCTACGCTCAAATCGTTTACACAAACCCAACGTACGATACCTTGTGGGTCGATGATGAAAGTTGCACGGTAAGCGATTTTTTCAGTTGGTTCTAAAATACCTAAATCTTCTGCTAAAGATTTTGAAGTATCTGCTAACATTGGGAATTTCAAGCCACGCAAATCATCGTGATTGTTTCTCCATGCCAAGTGCACAAACTCAGAATCCGTAGATGCACCAATTAAAGTGGTATCTCTGTCTTTAAACTCTGTAAAACTGTTGTTAAACTCTGCAATTTCAGTAGGACAAACAAAAGTAAAATCTTTTGGCCACCAGAACATACAAGTCCATTGGTTGTTGTCGTTTACAATTGAATCCGATGATAATTCAGCGAACTCTTTACCTACTTCAATACTTACTACTGCTTTTTTAGAAAATGCAGGAAACTTTTGACCTATGCCTATCATATTTTTTATTTTTTAAAATTTACATTACAAATGTACGACAGCTATTGAACACCGACAAGCTTAAAATTTTTATACACCTATAAGCAAAGTCTATAATGCTTCAAACATCTATAAAGAACTATAAAACCGTTTTTATTTTCAATTCTTGCATTTGTTTGTCGTCAATTAGACTTGGTGTGTCAATCATTACGTCTCTACCTGAGTTGTTTTTAGGGAAAGCAATTACGTCACGAATGGTATCTAAACCAGCGAAAATAGAACACAATCGGTCAAAACCAAATGCAATGCCGCCGTGTGGTGGCGCACCAAATTCAAAAGCCTCCATCAAAAAGCCAAATTGTTTTTGTGCTTCCTCTTTGCTAAAACCAAGATGTTTGAACATCAAAGCCTGCAACTCTCTATCGTGAATACGAATAGAACCGCCGCCAATTTCTGTTCCGTTTACCACCATATCATAAGCGTTGGCTCTTACCTCTCCTGGTTGGGTATCCAACATTGCAATGTCCTCTGGTTTTGGCGAAGTGAAAGGATGGTGCATGGCATGGTAACGACCGCTCTCCTCATCCCATTCTAACAAAGGAAAATCCAACACCCAAAGTGCTGCAAACTTATCTTTATCCCTAAAACCTAAACGACTGCCCATTTCCAAACGCAATTCGCCCAACTGCTTGCGAACCTTATCGGTGTTGCCTGCCATTAACAAAACCAAATCTCCTGGTTTAGTTTCCATGCGTTGACTCCATTGTTTCAAATCTTCTTCGCTGTAAAACTTATCTACCGAAGATTTAAGGCTTCCGTCTTCGTTGTGACGCATGTAAATTAAACCTGTTGCGCCAATTTGTGGACGTTTTACAAATTCAGTCAATTCGTCTAACTGTTTACGGGTATAGCTAGCGCAATTTTCAGCATTGATACCGATGATAAGTTCCGCAGCGTCAAATACTGGAAAATCTTTTCCTTTCACAATGTCGTTTAATTCTACGAAACGCATTTCAAAACGGGTATCTGGCTTGTCTGAACCATAAAAGCGCATTGCATCGGCGTATTGCATTCTTGGCACTTCTGGCAAATCATAATTGCGTATTTCTTTGAAAAGTTTACGAATCAATCCTTCAAAAGTATTTAAAATATCTTCCTGCTCGATGAAAGACATCTCGCAATCAATTTGCGTAAACTCAGGTTGTCTATCGGCTCTCAAATCCTCATCTCTAAAACATTTTACGATTTGGAAATATCGGTCAAAACCCGAAACCATCAACAATTGTTTGAAAGTTTGTGGCGATTGTGGAAGTGCATAAAACTCTCCTGCGTTCATTCTACTTGGCACCACAAAATCTCTAGCGCCTTCGGGTGTAGATTTAATCAAAACAGGGGTTTCTACTTCAATAAAATCCAAATCGTCTAAATATCTACGAACGGCTTGTGCCATTTTGTGACGCAAAACCATGTTATTTCTCACTGGGTTTCTTCTCAAATCCAAGTAGCGGTACTTCATTCTCAAGTCATCTCCGCCATCGGTCTTATCTTCAATCATAAACGGTGGAACTTTTGATGCGTTTAGCAACTCCAAATCCGTTACTTTTATTTCAATTTCACCCGTTGGAATCTCTAAGTTTTTGTTTGAACGTTCTACCACTACCCCACTTACTTTGATTACAAATTCACGTCCCAATTTACGAGCCGCCTCACACAAAGCAATATTATCGTTCATATTAAAAACCAATTGGGTGATGCCATAACGATCTCTTACGTCGATAAAAGTCATCCCTCCTAAATCTCTTGAGTTTTGCATCCAGCCACAAAGAGTTACATTTTCGCCTAAATTTTGTAGCGTTAAGGCGCCGCAAGTAGTTGTTCTTAACATGTTTTTTGAAAATTTTGAAAAACAAAAATACATTTTTTTACCTCAAAAAGTAAGATAAATGCAGGACAATAAATATTCCAAATATTTTTTTATTTATTACATGCAACATTTTTAATCTTAACTTGTCATTTGAACAGAAACTAAAAACTTTGGAAACAATATACATAGACAAAAATCTTGCGCTGGTGCACCAATGCAAGACCGGCAATCGGAAAGCTCAATTTGAACTTTACAAACTGTACGCAAAAGCGATGTACAACGTTGCCTTTAGAATTTTAAATTATGAGGAAGAAGCCGAAGACGTTCTTCAAGAATCTTTTTTGGAAGTTTTTAATCGAATAAACGATTTCAGAGAGGAAACCACTTTCGGCTTGTGGCTCAAGCAAATTGTGATTAACAAATCGATTAATTATCTAAGAAAAAGAAAATTGGATTTGATTAGCACTGACGGATTAGACATCCCAGAGGAAGAAAACACCGACGAAAGTGAAATCGAATTTCAAGTAGAAAAAATTAGGCAAGCCATTGCACAATTGCCCGATGGTTATCGAGTGGTGCTAAGTTTATACCTATTAGAAGGTTACGACCATGAAGAGATTTCTCATGTATTAAAAATTAGCGAAAGCACAAGCAGAACGCAGTACATGAGAGCAAAGAAAAAATTATTAGAAATTTTAAAAATGAAAGGGAAATAGTGATGAAAAAACAACTAGAAAATTACGCAAAAGAAAACAAAGCAGCCTTTGATGCCTTAGAACCTTCGGATTTGATTTGGCAAAAAATCGAATTGCAACTAAACAACCAGCCTAAACAAGTCAAGCTGAAAAAATATGCTTGGTTAAGCATTGCTGCAACAATACTTATCACCATAGGTTTGGGATTTTATGTCTATCAAATTCAAGATAAAAAAGTAAACATTAGCGACATCAACCCCGATTATGCTCAAAAAGACATCCATTACGCAAGTTTAATTGAAGAAAAGAGAAATGAGTTAAACACCATAAAATCATCTAATCCTGAATTGTTTAGAAAATTCACTACCGATTTAAAAACCTTAGATGAAAATTATGAAAAGCTAAAAGGCGAGCTTTCTAATGCGCCAAATCAACAATACATCATCAAACAAATTATTTTGAATCGAGAAATTCAATTGCAAATTTTAACCCAACAGCTTAATGCCATCAATCAAGTAAAAACACACACACAAGAAAATAAAGTCCTATGAAAAAGTTAATCAGCTCTGCAATTTGCTTAATTGTATTTATGCAAATCGCAAAATCACAAGACATTGTGCAAAATGAAAGCGCCAAAACGGAAAGAAAGGAAACAACGATTCAAATCGACAACAAGTTTCAAAACGAGGAAGACGGCGTAAAGAAATCAAAAATGTTAACCAAGACTTATGATCTTTCAAAAAATGAAAAAGTAACGCTTTCTAATAAGTTTGGTTCTATCACCATCAAGACATGGGAAAAAGATGAAATAAAAGTGGATGCACAACTATTTGCTTATGCTTACACAGAAGCTGAAGCGCAAGAATTGCTCGATAACATTCAAATCGTAACTGCTAAAAATGAGCAAGGCGTTTCATTCAAAACCAATCTAAAAAACGATTCAGGTTCGTGGGGAAACGGTAGAAAATGGGGTAGAAAATGGAAACGAGAGGTAAAAATAAATTTCACTGTTTACATGCCTTCAGAAAACCCTTTGAACGCCGCTCAAGAATACGGAAATATCGTGATCGATAATTTTGACGGCCCTACTTCAATTGCCGTAGAATATGGAAACTTTACCGCTGGCAACTTAAACAATGCGAACAATAAAATTTCTTTAGAATACGGAAAAGGAAGTATTTCGAATGCAAAAAGTGCAAAAATAAACCATAGTTATGGCAATGGATTCAGCATCGGCACGATAGACAATTTAACCATGGACGCACAATACACCTCGGTTAGAATCGGAAATATTAAAAACCATGCAAACATAAAACATGAATATGGCGGTGGATTGAGCATTGAAAGCGTTGAAAACATCAACTTAGACGCTCAATATACAAATGTGAAAATAAAAAAATTAGTGGGCGATTTGGTTGCTAAAATCGAATATGGGAAAATGGTGCTTGAGGAAGTAGCTAAAAAATGTAAAAAAATCAACATAAATAGTGATTACACTACTCTAAAGCTAAACTTTGCAAGCGATTTCAATGGCGAATTTGACATCTACACCGATTATACCAGCTTTAATTACGGACCAAATATCCTATCGAAAAGAACGGATAAAAACCAAGAAGAAAGAGGATTCCATAGCGACAAAAAATACAATGGAAAAATAGGAAATGGAAACGGTTGTGATATAAAAATAAACGCCGAGTATGGTTCTATTTCATTTCAATAAACTAAATCTTTTTTAAGAAATAAGAAGCAAAATCTGCGAAGAAATGTAGTTTCAAAAAATGGGTAAGCGCAAACAAAATCATGTTTATAGCTTACCCATTTTTTATATAAATTAATCATCTATCAAAAAGACAAACAATTCTTTAGGTCCATGCGCACCCAAAACCAAAGTTTTCTCTATATCCGCAGTGCGACTTGGCCCTGTTATTAAACTTATCATTGACGGAATATCCGTGCCATATTTATTTTGCACAGCAGCTAATCCATCTTTAATGTCTAACACCACTTGACTTAATTTGGCAACCACCACATGATGATGAGGATAAATACTCAATCTTCTACCACCTTCATGATAATTGCTTACTAAAACAGAACCATTTCTAGCAATTAAATTCTCACATAAGGTAATGCCTACGTCTGCCAATTCAAAATGCTGATCGTTTGTATAAAACGGAAATTCGAAGTGATTTAATACGTTTTGCAAAGGCGGTTCCCAACAATATATTTTTTTCCATTTATACATTTCTGCCAACTGCAACAAACTATCTATAAATTCCAAATCGTTTTCACAAAAAATAAAATTACCTGAAACAGCTGTCAATTGCTCTGCGAAAAGCACCGCTAAATCTTCCGTGTTCGAAACATATAAAGCGGTGTCTTCTAAATTAGGGTGTGGATTATCTCTTTTTTCGAGTAATGCCTGCCTAATTTTTTTAAGCATCAATTCTTTAGGGGTAATGTTATCTTTCATTGATGTTACAAAAAACTAAACCTCTAAAATTTTCTCTTCCTCAATTACTTCTTTTTCTTCTTCCACTACAACAACGGCATCTTCTACCGGAGTTTCAGTAGGGCCATTCACAAATTCATCGTAGGCTGTACGTGAATCAAATGGTCGTTTACCCAAAATCTCTTCTAAATCAGTTTGGAAAAGAATTTCTTTTTCTAACAATTTAAGGGCAATTTTCTCAAGTCCTTCTTTATTGATTATCAAAAGGTCTTTTGTTTTTGCATACACTTCTTCAATCAGCAAACGCACTTCGCTATCAATTAACTCTGCTGTTTTATCCGAATAAGGTTTGTTAAAATTATATTCATTATTAGGATCATGGAAAGAAACATTACCTACTTTTTTGTTCATTCCATAAATGGTAACCATAGCATACGCCAATTTGGTGATACGTTCTAAATCGTTTTGCGCACCTGTAGAAATACGGCCAAAGAAAATATCTTCCGCCACACGGCCACCCATCGCCAAACACATTTGATCGCTCAATTGTTCGATGGTGTACAAAAATTGTTCTTTGGGTAAATATTGAGCATAACCCAATGCTGCCAAACCACGTGGTACAATTGATACTTTTACCAAAGGATCGGCATGTTCTAAAAACCATCCTGCAATTGCATGACCTGCCTCGTGATAAGCCACAATTTTACGTTCTTCAGGCGATATGATTTTATTTTTTTTCTCTAAACCACCAATCACTCGATCAATTGCATCTTGAAAATCTTGCATATCCACCGATTCTTTGTTTTTACGGGCGGCAATTAAAGCGGCTTCGTTGCAAACGTTGGCAATTTCAGCACCTGCAAAACCTGGTGTTTGCGCCGATAATTTTTTCGCTTCTACACCTTCGTTGGTTTTAATTGGTTTTAAATGCACTTTAAATATTTGCTCTCTGCCATTCAAATCAGGTTTATCGATTGATATTTGTCTATCAAATCGTCCTGGTCTTAGCAAAGCCGAATCCAATACATCTGGTCTATTGGTAGCTGCCAAGATGATAATTCCTGAATCGGTTCCAAAACCATCCATTTCCACCAAAAGTTGATTTAAAGTATTTTCACGTTCATCATTTCCGCCCATCATGCCACCTTTGCCTCTAGCTCTACCAATGGCATCTACCTCGTCAATAAAAATGATACAAGGCGCTTTGTCTTTGGCTTGTTTAAACAAATCTCTTACACGAGAAGCGCCCACCCCCACAAACATTTCCACAAAATCAGAACCCGACAAAGAGAAAAATGGCACTTGTGCTTCTCCAGCCACTGCTTTTGCCAACAGCGTTTTACCTGTACCTGGCGAACCTACTAATAATGCGCCTTTAGGAATTTTACCGCCCAAATTGGTGTATTTTTTAGGATTTTTCAAGAAATCAACAATCTCCATCACTTCTTGTTTGGCCTCTTCCAAACCTGCTACATCATTAAAGGTTATATTTACTTGACTTTCTTTGTCAAACAAAGTAGCTTTTGATTTTCCGATATTAAAAATCTGACCGCCACCGCCGCCACCGCCGCCCATGCGACGCATCATAAACATCCAAACCGCTGCCAAAAGTATAATTGGAAGAAAAACAGTAATAAAAATATTTGCCCAAGGATTGGCTCTAGTTTCTACCATCGGCGAAATACGCGGAATTTCAGGCGCTAAATTTTTCTGTGACTCTTTCAGTTGTGCCGACAATCCATCTATCGAACCTGCATTAAAATAAGCAGTTGGACCCGTTGCAATTCCAAAAGATGAATTGCCTTTTAACTTAGCAAAATAAGGTTTCTTTAAACTTTCCTTTTTAATAAAAACCTCTACCTTAACTACATCATCTGATTTATACGCTATAATTTTTTCTACATCTCCCGTCAACAACATTTGCGTTTCAAAAGTTTCATAAGAAACAGGCTTACTTTCGTCTCCATTTAAAAACATATTGAGTGCAAAAACGCCTAAAATAATCAAGCCATAAATCCAAAAAATATTGTTTTTTGGCGCTTTATTTGGTCTTTTAGGGATATTTGGAATTTTATTTTGAATCGGTGTTTTACTTTCTTTGTTAATCATTATCTTTTGCTTATAAAATCAATAAAATTTAAGAATTAGGCATTAGGGTAAGTGGTCACTTCTGCATCCGACCACAATTGTTCTACCCCATAGAAATTTCGTTTTTCGGTTTTAAAAATATGTATCACCACATCAAAATAATCTAAAATCACCCAATCCGCATTGGCAAAGCCCTCTTTTCTAACTGGATCTTTTTGCGTTTGTTTGTAAACTTCATGTTCTACGCTATCCGCAATCGCTTTTACTTGTGTAGAAGAATCTGCATTACAAATAATAAAGTAATCAGAAACCGCACTTTTTAATTTCCTTAAATCCAAACGAACCACATCATTTGCCTTTTTCTCTTGCGCACCAAACACCGCTATTTCGGATAGAAATGTAGATTGGTCTATATTTTTTTTAGTTACCATTAATTTTTTTAGTTTTGAAATAATTACAAATATAAAATTAACCCTTGCAAAGCAATAAATTTTCAACATTATTTATCGGTCAAAAACTTATCCATTTAACAGAAGTTGATTCGACAAACAGTTTTCTTAAAAATTTAATATCAAATTCCGAGCCATTACCGGAGGGGTCTGTTATTATGGCAGACGCTCAATTGGCAGGCAGAGGACAAGCCAACAACGTTTGGCATGCCGAACCTGGCAAAAATTTAACGTTCAGTATTTTATTAAAACCTACTTTTTTAACCGTTGAGCAACAATTTAACTTAAATATTGCTGTAAGTGTAGCCATACAAAATACGCTAAAGAAATACAAAAAAGAAGGATTTTCTATTAAGTGGCCTAATGACATCTATTATAATGACAAAAAAATTGGTGGCATTTTAATCGAAAACATTTTGCATGGAAACATTTACAAATCTGCCATTGTTGGCATAGGATTAAACGTAAATCAAGTAAAATTCAATACAGAGGTAGAAGATAAAGCCAGTTCAATTTGTCGAATTTTAGGCGAAGAATTAGATTTACAAACACTTTTAGGACAAATTTTCACAGAACTAGAAGTTGCTTATTTACAATTAATGCAAGGTAAATATCAAATTTTACTTCAGAATTACTTAGCTTCGCTCTACAAATTAAATATAATTTCTACCTTTCGCGAAAATGAAAATTACTTTGAAGGCAAAATTATAGGAATTACTAAATTTGGTCAATTAATTGTTTCAACAAACGATGAAGATAGAATTTTCAACTTTAAACAAATAGAATTTATAAACTCAAAGAAATGAAAAAATCAATTTTAAGCGCAGCATTAACACTATTTACTTTTCTATCTGTATTTGCACAAATAGAAAAACCTGTAACTTGGGCTTATGCCGCTAAAAAAATCAATGCTACGGAAGCTATCGTTTACTTAAAAGCTACCATCGACCATCCTTGGCATCTTTATTCTACCAATTTAAAACCAGGTGGCCCTGTAAAAACAAGCTTTACTTTTTCAAAAAGCAACGATTATTCGCCAATTGGCAAACCCGTAGAGCCTAAACCGATGACTAAGTTTGAACAAACATTTAAAATGAATGTTTCTTATTTTGAACATGAAGTAACTTTCAGTCAAAAATTCAAAATCAATAAAAATGTAAAAGCGATAAAAGGTGTGGTGGAATTTATGGTTTGCAACGACAAACAATGTTTACCTCCTGAGGAAGTTAGTTTTAGCGTTCCTATCAAATAATTTCACCCCAATAAAACAATTCCTGAATGAAAAAAATATTTTTTTTAGTTTTACTTTCTTTATTTTTAAGTACTCATAACCAATCATTTGCAAACAAAAAACAAGCAGAACCTGATGCGATTGAATTTACAACCGTTGGGTCGGCTGAGGATAGCATTGCCAACAGCAAAATAACGGTTAACCCTACTACAACAACAAATCAAAATTCGGAAACAATTGTAGCGGAAACCAAATCTAACGACTCCTTGTGGCGTATTTTTGCGGCTGGTTTTGTTTTGGGATTAATTGCTTTCACCTTGCCTTGCATTTTTCCGATGGTACCTTTAACTATTAGTTTTTTCACAAAAAGAGCTGAAACAAAAGGCAAAGGGATTCAAGGAGCAGTATTGTACGGTATTTCTATTAACGTAATTTATGTGAGTTTAGGACTACTAACGACCCTAATTTTTGGCGCAAGCGCCCTTAACGAACTCGCTACAGATGGATTTTTTAATGTTTTCATTTTCCTTATTCTGCTTGTTTTTGGGATTTCGTTCTTAGGTGTTTTTGAAATTACGCTTCCAAGTTCATTTGTCAATAAATTAGATGCAAAATCAGACTCAAAAGGATTAACAGGTATCTTTTTTATGGCGGCTACTTTAGCGGTGGTTTCGTTTTCTTGTACCGGACCGCTTATCGGCACATTATTAGTAACCGTAGGAAGTTCAGGCAATTACCTTGCACCTGTAATGGGTATGTTTGGTTTTTCGTTTGCTTTGTCTTCAATTTTTGTAATTTTCGCTATTTTCCCAAGTTGGCTTACTTCCCTACCTAAATCTGGAGGTTGGTTAAATTCTATTAAAGTTGTTTTAGGATTTATTGAAATTGCATTGGCGTTTAAATTCTTATCTACAGCCGA
Organism: Sphingobacteriaceae bacterium; assembly: GCA_019751895.1. GTDB lineage: Bacteria > Bacteroidota > Bacteroidia > Sphingobacteriales > Sphingobacteriaceae > Pedobacter. The sequence continues at coordinate 12,708 of JAIEMU010000068.1, forward strand.
TTTGGCTTACCATTGGGGGATTTTAGACCGTGAAGTGTTTTTAGTAATTTGGATTACCATCTCCTTTTTTATCGGTTTTTACCTATTAGGAAAAATCAAATTCTCACACGATAGTGATTTGAAATTTGTATCCACTACAAGATTATTTTTAGCAGGCATTGCTTTTTCTTTTGCTATTTATATGGTTCCGGGTTTATGGGGCGCTCCGTTAAAAGTAATTAGTGGATTAACGCCGCCGATGTCAACGCAAGATTTTGTGAGTTCAGGCAACCAAACAGCACCAAAATCGGCATCGCTAAATGCAAATGGACAAACTAAAAAATACAGCGAATTTCTACACATTCCGCATCAAATAGATGGTTTTTTTGATTATGAGGAAGCAATCGCTTATGCAAAAACCATAAATAAACCGCTTTTTTTAGACTTTACAGGGCATGGTTGTGTAAATTGCCGAGAAATGGAAGCAAGGGTTTGGTCAGATCCAAGTGTTTTGAAAATTTTGAAAGAAAAATACGTTGTGGTATCGCTTTACACTGACGACAAAACAGAATTACCAGAAAATGAGCAATTTGAATCTAAGGTATTACAAACCAAAGTCAATACAATTGGTAAAAAATTCAAACATTTACAAGCCGAAAAATACAACACCATTTCTCAGCCTTATTATGTACTGATAGATAGCGAAGGCAAGTTACTAGTTTCACCACCTATCGGTGTAGAATTTAACATCAAAAATTATATAAATTATTTAGAACAAGGTATATCAAATTTCACTAAGCTAAAAACCGAAATCAATGAGTAAAATAAAAAACATAGCTGTACTTACTTCTGGAGGCGATGCACCAGGAATGAACGCAGGAATTAGAGCCGTAGTAAGAGCTTGTGCGTATTACAAAATCACTGCAAAAGGCGTTTTAAGAGGCTACGAAGGATTAATAAATGGCGATTTCGTAGATATGGACAATCAATCTGTAGCCAACATTATTCAACGTGGAGGAACTATTTTGAAAACAGCCCGTAGCGTTGAATTTAGAACCAAAGAAGGTAGAAAAAAAGCACATCAACAACTTTTGGATCATAAAATAGATGCCTTAGTTGTAATTGGTGGAGATGGAACTTTTACAGGTGCAAATATATTTATTGAAGAATTTAATTTCCCAATTATCGGCTTGCCAGGCACCATTGACAACGATTTGGCAGGAACTGATTTCACGATTGGATACGACACAGCGATCAATACCGTGGTAGATGCCGTAGATAAAATTAGAGATACCGCAGAGTCTCACGACCGTTTATTTATTGTAGAAGTAATGGGCAGAGATTCGGGTTTAATTGCCCTAAAAAGCGGTTTAGGTGTGGGAGCTGAATCGATTTTAATCCCTGAAAAGAAAACAGATGTTGATGAATTAGTGAAAAAATTAGAGTCAGGTCGTAAAGACAAAACCTCTCGTATTATTATTGTAGCCGAAGGCGATGAAGCGGGTGGTGCTTTTAATGTAGGAGAATTGCTAAAGGCTAAATTCCCAACCTATGATATTAAAGTATCTGTTTTAGGACACATCCAGCGAGGAGGCAAACCAAGTTGCATGGACAGAGTGTTGGCGAGTAGATTAGGCGTTGCCGCTGTTGAAGGTTTGCTAGAAGGAAAATCAGCCGTTATGGCAGGCGTAATTAACAGAGATGTTGTATTTACGCCATTTACACAAGCCATCAAACACTTGAACGTGGATGACATTAGCCCTGCTTGGTTAAAACTAGTAGAAGTTTTAGCACAATAATCTCAACAAAATTACATCAACTTATCCAATACCTGCTGCCAGTTATCAACACGCTCGTATTGGGTAAGTAATAAATTGTGAGGCGAGGAAAATAACAAAGGTCGCCCATCAAAACCCACAAAGTTTTTTATTCTGTCGTCAATCATAATATCTACATCCACGATTTTCTTACCACAAAAAATAATGTTTTCCCAACTTATAAAAGGAAAATGTTCGGCAAGCCAATCGTATTTATCGGTAAAAGAATTTCTAAATTCAGACGCTGCCGAAACAATGTAAACATCATATTTGGTTTGCAATTTTCGAATAGCATCTTGACTTCCTTCTATCACCTCCAAATCTCTAAAAAAGCCTTTTTGATTCAAATATTCATACACTTTTTCGAAACTTGCCTCAGGCAAACACTCGTGTAATTCTTTTCCCGTTTCTACTTTAAAATCTAAAGGTGTTCCGTATTCGTTATGAAACATTTCTATAAATTTCTTAATTGGATCGGCGATGACCTCATCCATATCAATTGCGATTCTTTTCATCATAACACAAATAAACAAAATTGCAGGTAAATAAATCGTTATTTTAAAATCAATTTTTTAATCCACAATAATTTATCTACCTTTGTCGCTCCACAGCACAAAGCTCTGGAAACTATGTTGAATACATAAACTTAAAATTACAATGGCAACTAAAATCAGATTGCAAAGATTCGGTAAAAAAGGAAAACCTTTTTACCATGTGGTAGTAGCGGATTCTCGCTCACCAAGAGACGGTAAATTTATTGAGCGTTTAGGTTCTTACAACCCAAACACCAATCCTGCAACCATCGTACTTAACTTCGAAAAAACATTAAGCTGGATGAACAATGGCGCTGAGCCAACCGATACCGCTCGTGCTATTCTTTCGTACAAAG
>JAIEMU010000036.1 GCA_019751895.1 Sphingobacteriaceae bacterium
CCGCCCTGCGGGGTAATTTGCGCCATCAATATTCCATTGCTACGCAAAGTTGCCGGCACTTTCGAATCGGTGTTGTAGGCAATAATAGAACGAATGTGACTATTAAATTCGCCAATTTCCTCATCATCTACGGTTGCTTTGGCGGCTTCAATTTCTACCAAACCCAAATTGTTGCTCGGCGCAATAAAACCTGGGTAAACATGCTTGCCATTGGCATCAATAACTTTGGCATTTTTTTGGTTATACTTAGGCGAAAACTGATTTCCTACTTCTGTAATTTTTCCTTTTTCAAACACCAAAAAACCATTTTCAATTAGCTTTCCATTGCCCAAGTGCAAGGTTGCACCTGTAACCATAATGGTTTCATTTTGTGCTTTTGCTGGCGAAATATTTGCTTGTCCGTAGCTAAAACCTGCTGTTGCGCAGCATAGCAAAGCGGTACCTATAAATTTATTCATGATTGTGTTCTCCTTCCGTTTGATTTTGTTCTGCCCAATGATCTTCTACCGATTCACAAGCATAAAGTTTTGGTTTTTTCTCTGGAACTACTTTTTGAGTGGCGCCGCCTTTGTTTTTCAAATCAACTAATTTTTGAATGATACGGGCTTTTTCTTGTTCCTGTTGTATTTGCTTTGCGGCATCTTTTTCCATATCCCAATAGGCAATTCCATCTACAAATGTTTTTTCAGCTTTGGCATAAATCGACAATGGATTTGCAGACCAAACCACCACATCGGCATCTTTGCCTATTTTAATACTGCCCACTCTATCATCGATATGCATAATTTTTGCTGGGTTCAGCGTAACCAATTTCAAGGCTTCTTCTTGTGGAATGTTGCCATACAATACTGCTTTTCCTGCCTCTTGGTTCAATCTTCTAGCCATTTCCGCATCGTCTGAATTGAATGCCGTGGTAATGCCCACATTGTGCATAATTTTACCGTTGTAAGGTGTTGCTTCTTGTACCTCTAACTTGTAGGCCCACCAATCTGAAAAAGTAGAACCTGCAATTCCTCTCGCTTTCATTTTATCGGCTACTTTGTATCCTTCTAAAATATGTGTAAAAGTGTTGATTTTAAACCCTAAACTATCCGCTACATGCATCAACATATTGATTTCGCTTTGCACATACGAGTGACAAGTAATGAATCGTTTGTTGTTTAAAATTTCTACCAAAGCATCTAATTCCAAATCTCTACGCACATTGTTTCCTTTTACCGTTAAAGCCTTTTCATACTCTTTGGCTCTGGTAAAAGCATCCACAAAAACCTGTTCTACACCCATTCTCGTAGCTGGAAAACGAGTTGGGTTTTGCGACCAACTTTGTTTCACATTTTCGCCCAAAGCGAATTTAATAAAGCCATCATTACCGCCAAATTTCAATTCTTCGGGTGTTTTTCCCCATCTTAATTTCAACAACTGCGTTTGTCCGCCAATGGCATTTGCCGAACCGTGTAAAATATGTGAAGTGGTTACCCCACCCGCCAATTGGCGATAAATATTCACATCCTCAGAGTTGATGATATCCGCAATGCGAACTTCAGCAGATACCGATTGAGCGCCTTCGTTGATGCCGCCTGCGCCTGCAATGTGCGAATGCTCATCAATCATGCCTGTGGTGATGTGTTTGCCTGTGGCATCTACTACCTTGGCATTTCCAGCCGTTAAGTTTTGTCCTATTGCTACTATTTTTCCTGCATCTAAAAGTACGTCTGTATTTTGCAAAATACCTTCTTTTTCATTCGTCCAAACGGTTGCATTTTTCAACAAGGTAGTTTCTTGTCTTGGCATCGTTTCGTTGCCAAAGGCCACAAAAGGAAAAATTAAAGCACCGTTCTCTATCGGTTTCTTTTCCTCTTCTTTTTTCGCTTCTTCTTTGTGTGCTTCTTTAAATATAGCCGTCCAAGTACCTGCCGCTAAAGCGTTAACGGTTGCATCGCCTACAAAAGAGATTACATTTTGATTGTTGATGTATCCACTTAATTTAATATCTGAAGTAGGATTTTTCTTTAAATTAAAACCGATTGTTACCCAATCGCCATTGCGAACAAACGAACCTGAAACTTTAACGCTATCCATACCCAAACGCTCCACATTCACAGTCGAACCATTGTTGTTGCCGCCAATTTTCATTAACAAATCGCCAATGTTGGTAATGTTTAGATTGTAAAGACCTCTCAAATCGCTTACATTCATTTTATTGATGACAAATTTTTTGCCTTGTATCCAATTTTCAAAAATGATGTTGTCGGTTTTAAACAAGTTGCCTGAGGTAATTAAAAAATTAGCCAACTTTCCTTTTTCCAAAGTACCCACTTTGTCGCTCATACCCAACAAAGCTGCTGGTATTTCAGTAACCGATAAAAGGGCTTGTTTTTCGGTCAAGCCATTGTCAATAGCAGTATTGATATTGCTTAAAAAATCTTTCGAATTTTCCAATCCAAAACTAGTTAAAGCAAATTTAACACCTGCTTTTTCAAGCGAAGAAGGGTTAGTGGGTGCTAACTCCCAATGTTTTAATTGTGCTATGCTCAAGTTTTTAGCCTCATTAGGATCTTCTACATCAAATGCTTTAGGGAAATTAACGGGAATAATCAAACTTGCACCCGTTGCCTTTACAGCATCCATGCGTTGGTACTCGTCGCCATTAGATTTGATGATAAATTGTTTGCCAAATTCTCTCGCAATTTTATCGGCACGTAAAATATTTTGCCATCCCTCAGCCTCAAAAATCTGAGGTAAGCTTTGTTGCTTGTTGAAATATTCTAAAGAAATATTGTATTCTTCTTTTTGATTTTTATACCAAGCTGCATCTAAATACGTTTGGCGCAATAAAGCAATCGAACCCATTAAAGAAGAAGGATAATCGTTGCTTGAAGTGCCTCTATTGAATGAGTAGTTTGCGGCACTTTGATCGTTCAAAATTACCGTATTTTCCTTCTCGTCGCTTAAAGTCACAAAAGCAGAAGTTCCTCTCGCAATTCCATCTCGGTTAATCACATTTACGCTTCCAAAACCTGCTTTACGCAAATCATCTGCTTTTTTGTTGTCGATGCTAAAAATGTTTTTGACTTCAGTTTCTGGTCTGATGCTTTCATTCCAGCCATAAGCCCCTTTTTTGGTAGACGTTAAAATCGATTGTCTTCCTCCTTGGCGACTGCCTTCGCTAGCGCCATAATTGGTAAATGCATCTATCATCGAAGGATAAATGAACTTTCCTTTTAGGTCAATCACCACATATCCTTTAGGAATAATTACCGCTTTTCCAACGGCTTGAATGGTTTGTCCTTTCACCAATAATGTTCCGTTACTGATGGTTTGATTCGCATTTACCACAATATTTGCATTGGTAAAAGCATACATACTTGGTCGAATATCAAAAGAGCCGTTGATGGGATAGGTTTGCTGGGCAAACATCACGACAGAAGATAAAACAAACGCAAGCGTAAGTACTATTCTTTTCATAATTTGTTAATTTAAATTTCGCTAAATCTATTTATAAAAAATAGAACATGCAAATTGATGTGTATTTTCTTACTTTTGAAAAAAATATATATACGATTATGAATTTATACACTATTTTAAGAAGCGCACATTCAGGTTGGCGCTACATTGTATTGGCAATGTTAATTGTGGCAGTTGTTGTTGCAATTTTAGGTTGGTTTGGCAAAAAAGAATACACCGAAGGAAACCGCAAACTCAATTTATTTACCTTAATCGCTGTTCATTTGCAAATAACATTTGGCTTGATTATTTATTTTATCAGTCCTTTGGTTGAAGCAGGTATTCGCTATTGGAAAATGGAACACGTAGGCATGATGGTTTTTTCAGCTATATTGGTTACCATTGGAAACGCAAGAAGCAAGAAAGAGGTATTGCCACAAGGCAAACACCGCACCATAACTATTTATTTTGGCTTGGCTTTATTGGTAATTATGGTTAGTATTTTTCAAATGACAAAAGTAGGTCCACTCACTACTTTTTGGGGAATGACGCACTAAAGTTATTAAACAAAAAAACCTCACTTTTCAAAAAAGTGAGGTTTTTTTTATTGCCCTAATTTGGCTCTTATCGCCATTTCTGCGGCTTTGGTTATTTCCTCCGCATTTTTTCCTTCTGTATCAATTGGTTTCAATACCGACCAACTCAATTTTTGTCCCAAACGTAAAGGATAAGCTCCGTCTTTGTTTAATGCCCAACAATTTTGAATCACAATAGGAACTACTAAGGCATTAGGAACAGATTTTAACAATGCAGAAATACCTCCTACTTGAAACGGTTTTAAAACACCATCTCTAGAACGCGTTCCCTCTGCAAAAATCACCGTACTCCAGTTTTTCTCCTTCATTCTACGTCCTAATTTAATAATTTCACTTATGGCTTGTTTTCCATCGTTTCTGTCAATATTAGCTCCTCCACCTACTCTCAAATTGTAAGACGTGGAAGGCATGCCTCTAGTCAATTCAATTTTGGAAATAAATTTTATATGGTGCTTACGCAAAAACCAAAGAATAGCAGGGATATCGTAAAATGACTGATGATTAGAAATGAATATTTTTGGACGGTCTATCGGTAGTTCTTCTTCTTGCTCGTATTTTACCGAACACCAGGTAATCCAATGGCAATAGGTTAAAAATACACACAAAATATCAACTGATTTTTTATGCGCTGAATAACCAAACACATTGTAACAGAAAACCTGTATAGGGTGAAAAATAATCAGAAAAAAGAAAAAGAAAAAGCCAAAAATGGGCGTAAAAATATGTCTTACGACAATGTTATTTAGAATAATGTCTTTCATTTATGTTGTTATTTTAAAGTTTTGTTTCCATTTTCGAAATTTGCTGGGCATTTGCTACAGCCCGAACCACAATCGTTTTGCTTACGTGTAAAAGCAAGATAAACAAGACGTGCGACATAATAAAATGCCACGCCAAAAGTGAGTATGAGCAATATAAACTGAATATCCAATTTCTTATTTTTTAATGCTTTTACTTACTTCTTTAAGCAGTTGTACTTTTACAAATCCGAAGAAAACGGCGGCAACCACAAACAAACCCAACATTGGATAGTTCTCGGCTTTATAGCTCCAAACAAAACCAAACATAGATAGGATAAAACCTAAACTGTAAAAAACGTTTAATAAAAACTTCTTTTTCATCTTAATAAACAGGCATATCTGGTGCAAAAGCATCTTTCCACGCCAAAATTCCACCTTTTAGATTGTATAAATTATCGAAACCATGCAACTGCTCTAATTGCATAATAGCTGCCGCACTGCGTTTTCCACTTCTGCATTGCACAATTACGGGTTTGTCGGTAGCAATTTTATCTGCCGACATCAAAATCTCGCCTAATGGAATGTTTTCGCCACTTAAATTACTGGTTTCATACTCAAACGATTCTCTCACATCTATCAATTGAAAGCTTTCGTTGGCATCAATTTTTTGTTTTAATTCCTCTACGGTAATCTCTTTTAACATCTTGTTTTAATTTAATTTTCAAACAAATATAGGCATCCAAGTATAGCTACGCAATTAAACTTATTGTTAATTTTAGATATTGTGACGATGTAATTATTTAGCGCTATGCGAATAAATGTATATTTGCCACATGAAACCAGCCGAAATACATCACAAATGGAAATTGTTGCAACAAAAAATTGCCGTTGAATTTGATTCAGAATTGCCTGATTTAAAGGTAATGTTGTTTTTAATTGGCGTTCAGGAACTAGGCAAAGGGCCAGAGAAATACAGCAAACGCCAAAAAGAAGAACTGATGCACATTGCCACTTGCAGGTTGTTGAGCGAAATGGGTTTTTATGAATTAGAAGGGCTCGACCAAGATGGTTGGCCACATTGGAAACTCATTAAACCCATTCCTGCTTATGCTTCAATGGAGCAAGAATTGTTGCTAAAATCGCTGATTATTCTTTATTTTGAGGACATTTATCCTGTTTAAAAGCTTTAATCTAATTGCCCTAAAACAGCCAAGTATTTGTTTTCCATTTCGGTCATTAAGGCTTTATCGGCTTTGTTTTTGTCTTTAAAGCCCAACAAATGCAAAGTACCGTGAATCATGATGCGGTGCAATTCGGCTGTAGTGCTTATTTCATATAATTTGGCATTTTCTTTCACCCTATCAATGCTGATAAAAATATCGCCTAGCAATATATTTTCTTCATCCGAATTGTCAAATGTTATCACATCGGTGTAATAATCGTGATTAAGGTGTTTTTTATTGATTTCCAATAAACCATCGTCCGAGCAGAAGATAAAATTCAACTCCAATAAAGAAAACTGATGTTCAGAAATTGTGTTTTGCAACCACTTTTTAATTTTCAATTTATGTTTTAAAACATAGTTATCGTCTTGATTAAAAAAATTAATCTTTGCCATATTTCTATTTATTTGAAGGTTTTTTGTTCAACAATTTATAATACTCCGCTACTTTTGTTCGATAGTAATGGTTTAAATTGGTAGGTGTTTTTTGCAATTGTTCGGTTTGTGCTTGCTGTTCTTTTTCAAATTTTTCCAGCATTTTTTTATACGAAGGGGGTGTCATTTTTGCGGCTTTCGCTTCTCGCTTGCTATCTATTTCCTGTTCTTTTTCAGCATTTTCAGCATCCAAAAACCGAATTGAAAGGTCTTTTTGTCTATCCATCATTTGTTGACTCAAACGCTTATTTACCAAGTCAAGTTCCGTACTTTTCATGTCCTCAATCATTTTGTTGAGATTGCCAAACGGGTTTTTACCGTTTTTGTTGCTTTCACGGTTAATTTTTTGAAGTGCCTCTCTAATCATTTGTTGCTGTTGCGCCATTTTAGAGAACTCCTTACTCATACTTCCCTTTGGCGCCACACCATTGTTGCCCAATTTTTGCATTTGCTCTTTTGCCTTTTTCATGTTTTCGCCCAATTCCTCTTGCATTTTTTTGAGCGATTGCATACTTGGCTTTCCTGAACCTTTGCCTTTGCCCGATTTTTTTGCAGATTGACGAGAATTTTCTAAGGCTTCATTTAGCATCAAACTAAGGTTATTGATAGAAGTGAGTGCAAATTGTTGATGTTTGCCAGCTTCATTGAGTTTTTTGTCTGTTAATTTTGTGAGCGCCGACTCTACATTTGAATTTATTTTTTGCAATTCTTGATTTACCTCCGACTCAATTTCGGGCACTCTTTTGCTCAAAGCCACCAAGCTATCTGTCACATTTTTTATGCTTAATTTTATATTGTTTTGGCGCTGCGTGAGGTTTAAATATTGTTGCCCACTAAGGTTAGAAAGATTAAAATCCAACAAAACTCGTTCTTGCTCAAAAGAAGTTTTCAGTAAAATGGCAATTAAATTTCTTAAACTTTTTTCATCTACAACATTCTTCTCCTCTTCAATCGATTTCTGCATGTCTTGCATCTTTTGCGCCAATTTATCCAAGGCCTCAGCCGCTTTCTTTTGGTTTTCAGCCGCTTTCTTTTTGTCGTTATTTTTAAGTTCTTCCTCGCTTTTTTGTTGTTGTTCTTCTACCTGTTTGGTTTCCTTTTCTGGCGATTTAAAATCATTGGGAACCTCTAAAGCTTCATTTTTCTTTTCTAAATTTTTGAACTCTTTTTTAACCTCTTCAAACGATTTGTTGATGGCTTGTTGCTTGTCTTTCAAATCACCAATCTCAGATTTTTTTTGTTGCGTTTCTTTGATCAAACTTTTCTGTTCGCTTGCTAGTTTTTCTACCCTTTCAATGCTTTTATCCAACTCTTGATCAAACTCCAATTGTTTGTACAATTCTAAAATCCTATTCAATTCATTTTTCAGCGCCTTATTGTCTTGTTGCGATTCTTGCATTTGTTTTTGAATCTCATCCTTTTTATCTGTCAAATCTTTAATCTGCTCAAGAAAGGTTTTAGATTTTTCGTTCAACACTTTATCAAAAAGTTCGTCTATTTTTTTTTGCTTTTCCGCTAATTCATCACTCAAAAAATTGTTTTCTTGCTTTTCAAGTGTATTTTTTTTGTTCAATGCCTGCAAATCTTTGATTGATTTTTCGAGTGCATTTTGCTTTTCTTTTAAAGCATCTAGCTTTTTTTTGTCTTCATAAGCCAATTCATTTTTATCTAAAATAGCCTCGTTCATTTTTTTACTTTCCTTTTCCAAGGTGGAAGCATTTTTAACGGCTCGTTCAATTTTTTGCTTAATATTCTGACTATTTTCGCTAATTTTTTCAACCACCTGTTGGGTTGTAAGCGGTTGATATTCTTTTAATTCCGAACGTGTTTTCTTCGCTCCATTAAAACCATCGTTATCCGCCACTTCAAAGTAATAAACCAGTTTTTGATTTTCTTTAAGGTTGAGACTTTGAAAATCTACCACATGTAAAAAAACATTTTCAGTTTGAGCTAAATTGATTTTTATAGGTTTATAAAAAGCCGCTACCGTTTTGCCATTTTCTTGCACTTGATAAAAGCAAATCAACTTACTAAAACCATAATCATCGGCTATTTTCCCTGAAAAATAAACAAAGCGATTGCTCAAGGAGTCGGGCGTTTCGGTTAGGGTAATGCTCGGATATTGATCCTTAATCACCGTAATTTGATGGGTGATGCTATCTCTATTTTGTACAAATTTGTTCTTTGGAAAAACGCCGTACCTACAATTTTTACTAATAGTGGTATTTATGATTGCCTGATTTTGAGACAAAGCTATATTTTGTGTTTTATCGTCTATTAAAAACAAAACCGAATTGCTGTTTTGGGTGTTAAATTTCCATTGCACAACCGTTCCCTCAGGTAGCAATAAATCGCCTGCATTGTTTATTTTCTCACTTTCCTTGTGCAAATAACTAGGAAAGCGCAAAGTGACCTCAATATTTTGCAATGTAGGATTGGGGTTGGTGGCAATCACAAAAGCATTGGATTGAAATCCTCCAGCAAAAAAATGAATGGTCTTGTTTTTTTGAATATTTTTAAACGTGTATTGAAAAACGTCTTGCTGTTTTTTTTCTAATTTATAGCTATTTTCACCCTCTTGCACATACACTTCTTGCGGTATTTTATCGCCTTTTAATTGCAACACAAGCGTCAAATCATCGCCCTGCACCACTTGTAAGCTTTTGTTCGTCAATACAAAATCAAAGGGAGCTTTAGGCAATACAATTTGGTCGTACTTTACAAAACGAGAAGTCCCTTCTTGTAAAATTACGGGTGCAATAACTGCGATTAGCGAGATGATAAAAAGCGGAAGGAAAACATATTTCAAATACTTTCTGTTTTCTTTCAAATTGATGGCTTTGGTAAACTGAACAAACTTCAACTCCTCAATTTTTTGTGCCACACTTGCCAACAATAATTCTTGGTTTTGAGGACTTATAGCGGCTAAAGACTGCAATTGAAGGGTATTAATAAGCTTGTCTTTTACTTCCGAAAAATGAATGCCGATAATTTTAGCCGCCTGCGCCTCAGATATCACTTTTCCCAATTTAAAGTAAGCCAAAATGGGCTTTACAATCCAAAAAGCAATTAGAAAAACAGCTAAGGCAATAAACAAAAAGAATAGAATTGTTTTAACGATTACGACAGGATTTACGTAGTACGAAATGGTAAACAACAAAAGATAGCAGGCCAACAAAACAGCCGTAGTGTATAATAAACCCTTCAAAATTTGGTTTAAATAATACTTTTTTATGAAGGCGTTAATTTTAAACTGTAAACTTTGATTACCTGCTTGCATCAATCTATTTTAAAACCCTAAATATACAGACAAATCTATTGTAAAAAAAAAGCACCGACTAAATTAGTCAGTGCTTTTTTTAACGTTTATGTGTAAATAATATTAAACTACTCTTACATTAACTGCATTCAATCCTTTTTTACCTTGTTCTACTTCGTACTCAACTTTATCGTTTTCACGAATTTCGTCGATTAGGCCTGTTGAATGTACAAAGATTTCGCTATCGCCATTAGCTGGCACGATAAAACCAAAACCTTTGGTTACATTAAAAAATTTTACTGTTCCTTCTTGCATTGTATTGTTTATTAATAAATTTAAGTGCGCAAGGTACACCTTATTTATTTAATAACAAATTAAATACGATTTTTATTTTAAAATAAAATAAAACGCCTCCATTCTATTTATTAGCTTTTCTTTTAGAATATTTGGGCTAGCAATTATGTCTTTACATCCAATTATTCTTCCCCAACAAGGTTTAAAGTAACCTCTGAGGGATGTAAAATGCCCAAAGTATTGCCTGGGATGATTTTAAAATAATGCGTCAAATACACATCCACAATACCCGTTAATAGCTTGCGTCGAGATTCAATATCCTCAGGCATCACCCCTTCAATTCTGTTTACATACATTTTACTTTGACTATCTACAAGGATAGAAAATCGGTAATTGAAGTTTTTGTAGGCTTTTTTAATATGAATCAGATATTCGGGATACAAATAATCGTAGGCGTTGGTGTGTTTATTCAGTTTGTTTACATTGCTCAACTTTTCAACCTTTGCGTATGCGTTTTTACTGATGAATTGAACGGGGTTTCTTGCGGCGAAAATGTTTTTTAAATTTTTTGGATTTTTATTGCTTTTTAATGCCAAATTCCGAATAAATAAGGTGTCTTTTTTGCTCGGTTTACGCAAATTTTCAACACTGTTTTTCACTTTGTTTTCAAGATAATTTTTTGAATAAAACAAAATATGAACATCCGACACCTCGCCTTGCATAACTTCTTTGCTTTTCACTTCCAAGCGTTGTAATACCAAGCTATCTTTGTTGGCAATTTTTATTCTGAAATAATCATTTGCAAAATTATACACATTTCCGTGGTCATAAAGCAGCAAAAAAGGTTCCATTCGCTTTGCTTGAGGACTCCAAATGGCTACGCTGTCGTTGGATATAAACTCCATTATCCACGAAGGCTCTTGCTGAAAACCCATTGCATTAAACGACAATCCATTGCTGAATTGTCGTTTAACTTCGTAATATTTTATACCTTTTATGGGACTAAAGTCGAGACGATTGTCTTCACTTGTGTTTGTACGTTGCGTACAAGCGGAAATAAATAACCCTACAAAAAGGGCAAAAAAACAATAATATTTCATGAATTTGGGCAATGATAATGGAAATGCCAAAGTTCTAAAAAATATTGTTTTAGCAAACTATTTAATAAAAATACTTAGCAAATAGTAAATTCCTGCTGCCAATGCCGCAGATACGGGAATGGTTAAAACCCATGCCCAAATTAGTTTTACGGTTACGCCCCATTTCACTGCCGAAACACCTTTGGTTAATCCAGAACCAATGATAGAACCTGTGATGGTGTGTGTGGTACTTACTGGGATTTTCAAATGTTCCGTAAAATATAAGGTTAATGCACCTGCTGTTTCTGCCGAAACACCTTCAAATGCAGTTACTTTGGTGATTTTAGAACCCATCGTTTTTACAATTTTCCAGCCGCCGCTTAAAGTTCCGATGGCAATAGCACCATAACAAGCCAATGGAATCCAATCTGGCATGTGACCAGCAATTTCATGCCCATCCGCAGCTTTAGAAGGCAAATCTACGTGAAGCCAAACAGGTAATTCAGCCATGCTTACGCCACTTTTATGAATATAAACCACTACCGCAGCTGCGATAATCCCCATTACTTTTTGCGAATCGTTTCCTCCATGACCTAAGCTAAACGAAGCCGACGATATCAATTGCATTTTGCGCAACCAAGCAGTAGATTGCGTTTGATTAAGACTGCTAAAAATTAAACAGAAAAAGCTTACAGAGAAAACAATAAAACCAACCAACAACCATTTAATGTTATGCGGTTCGGTAATAATGCTTAAAAATGGATTACCTGGAAATCTAGGGTCTTTTATCGAGTCAAATGATTTTAATTCAAACCAAATCAACAAGCCTACAACAAGCATTAATGCTGAGGTAAATATTTTTGGCCAGATGCTTTTTTTAGATGAATGTAATAGCCAAACCGATATAAAATAAGATACAAAAGCGCCAATAAAAGGAGCTAATACAATAAATCCGATAATAACCAAAACCCCAGAAGGCATCTCTCCAGCTTTTCCTTCTTTGTACCAATTTACCACGCCAAGTCCCGCATGTGCAATAGCTGCACCAGCAAAACCACCAATTAGCGTGTGTGAAGAACTAGAAGGAATGCCAAACCACCAAGTTGCCAAATTCCAAATAATGGCGGCAATAACCCCTGCAAGAATCACGACTAAGTTAATATCCATCGTGTTGGCTGTTTTGGCAACGGTATCCGCTACACCAAAACCAAAAACCCAAAAAGCTAGAAAGTTGAAAAATGCCGCCCAAAGTACCGCTTGAAACGGCGTAAGCACCTTTGTGGCTACAATGGTAGCAATAGCATTTGCCGCATCATGAAAACCATTGATATAATCAAAAACTAAGGCTAAACCAATGATAACTAAAAGTATTGTTAATGACATTTTATGTTTTTTTAAGCGTTTTTAACCAAAATAGACTCTAATACATTGGCTGCGTCTTCGCATTTGTCGGTAGCCATTTCTAAGGTTTGCAAAATCTCTTTTTGTTTAATTAGCTCAATAGCGTTGGTTTCAAATTCAAATAAACGAGCAATTGCTAAATTACACACATAATCTGCTTGATTTTCGCCACTGTTTATTCTAATACAAGCATCTGCAATGACACGAATGTTTTTAAAACTGCGCAATTCTTTAATTGCTTTTTCTAAGTCCTTGCTCATTTCAACCAAAATCTCAGCCAATTTAATCATCGCCTCGCTAGGGTGCGTGAGGTTGTACAACTCAATATTTGCCGCCGATGCGTGAATATAATCTGCAATATCGTCAATAACTGATGCCAAAGCATGAATATCTTCCCTATCAAATGGCGTAATAAAATTTTTACTCAATTCAATAAAAATACTATGCGTAAGGTCGTCTCCAACGTGTTCTAATCTTTCAACCTCTTTAATAGCGACTTTTCTTTTTTCTAAGTCGTTGGTAGTTACAACTACCAATAAGGTTTCAGCAATTTTTACAATATTGCTACCTGCTTGTTCAAAAAGCGGTTGAAATTTTTTGTCTTTCGGTGTGAAAAAAGAAAATATAGTATTCATTTGTTTGAAAATTTATTTTACAAAATTACAATCCGAATGTTAAGTTAATGTTAACTAATTTTTTTCTTGCATTTTTTTTAATCAAACCAAAAAAGGAATAGCCTGAAAACTACTTTTAAATTCTTACTTTTACGCGTTTAATTAAAAAATGAAAAATGAAAAATACTGCTTTAACTGAAAAACACATCGCCCTTGGCGCAAAAATGGTTCCTTTTGCTGGCTACAACATGCCTGTTCAATACGAAGGAATAAATGTAGAACATGCCGCTGTACGCAGTTCGGTGGGTGTTTTTGATGTAAGTCACATGGGCGAATTTATTTTGAAAGGCGAAAATGCTTTAGATTTAATTCAACGTGTAACCAGTAATGATGCCGCAAAATTATACGATGGAAAAATTCAATATTCTTGCTTACCAAACGAAAACGGCGGTATTGTGGATGATCTTTTGGTTTATCGCATAGATGAAAAAAGTTATATGTTGGTGGTAAACGCCTCTAATATTGAGAAAGATTGGAATTGGATTCAAAAGTATAACACAAAGGGTGTTGAAATGCACAACATTTCAGACAAAACTTCTCTTTTGGCTATCCAAGGGCCTAAAGCTGCCGAAGCTTTACAAAGTTTAACAGACATTGATTTGGCTTCGATGGAATATTATAGTTTTAAGAAAGGCAAATTTGCAGGTGTTGACAATGTATTGGTATCGGCAACGGGCTATACTGGCGCAGGTGGATTTGAAATTTACTTCGAAAACGAAAATGCAAACCAAATTTGGGATGCTGTTTTTGCGGCAGGTGCTGCTTTTAATATCAAACCAATTGGCTTGGGTGCAAGAGATACTTTGCGTTTAGAAATGGGTTTCTGTTTGTACGGAAACGATATCGACGACAACACCTCTCCAATTGAGGCTGGATTAGGTTGGATTACAAAATTCAATAAAGAGTTTACCAATTCAAAAGCCTTATTAGCTCAAAAAGAAGCCGGCGTAAAACAAAAGTTAGTTGGTTTTGAGATGATTGACAGAGGTATTCCTCGTCACGATTATAAAATTGTAGATGCAAATGGAAACGAAATTGGTCGAGTTACCTCTGGAACACAATCGCCGTCACTACAAAAAGCCATCGGTATGGGCTACATCAACAAAGAAATGAGCCAAGAAGGTACGGAAGTATTTATTGACATTCGCAACACCAAAATCAAAGCGAAAGTGGTTAAGTTTCCTTTTTATAAATAATTAATGAAAAAAAACATAGCCGTTTGCTTAAGCCCTGCTTTGCTCAATTTGTATGAAATTGAGCAAAGTATTGTGGTGGTTATAGATGTATTGAGAGCTACTTCGTCTATCACTTATGGGATAGAAAATGGTGCTAAAGCCATCATTCCTGTTATGGAAGTAGAAGAATGTTTAAATTACGCCAAGGATGGTTTTTTATTGGCCGCCGAAAGAAACGGCGAAGTGGTCTCTGGTTTCGACTTTGGCAATTCTCCTTTCTCTTATTCGAAAGAAAAGGTAGCTAACAAAACCATTGTATTGACCACCACCAATGGTACAAAATCTTTGCGAATGGCGCAAGAAAGAGCACATACAGTAGTTATTGGCTCTTTTCTCAATT
Organism: Sphingobacteriaceae bacterium; assembly: GCA_019751895.1. Taxonomy (GTDB): domain Bacteria; phylum Bacteroidota; class Bacteroidia; order Sphingobacteriales; family Sphingobacteriaceae; genus Pedobacter. Next base: position 14,720 of record JAIEMU010000036.1, read on the forward strand.
TAGATGCTTTGTGCAATTGGCTAAAAAGCCAAAACAAAGATGTTTTGCTTTTATGCTCAGGTTGGAAAGATAAATTTAACTTAGAAGACACGCTTTTTGCGGGTGCGGTAGCTGAAAATTTAAAAAACGATTTCGAATTTTCGGATGATGCTTGTGTAGCCGCTCAAGACATGTATGTATTGGCAAAGGATGATTTGAGAGGATATTTACGCAAATCTTCGCACAATGCTAGGTTAGAAAAACTAAACATCGAAAATGATGTGGTTTTTTGTTTGCAAACCAACATTTGTACTGCAATTCCTATTTTGAACGGAGATAAGTTAGAAGCCTTGGTTTAAGGTTTATATTGTGCTCCGTTCAATATTTTTTGACTACTTTTTTCGTCTATCAATTGTTGCAAAGTAATTTCAGGATTTGCTTTCATATACGAACGTACAATTTGCCAACCTAGCCAAACCCCTAATTTAGGCGAAGCCGTATTTTGTTCG
>JAIEMU010000204.1 GCA_019751895.1 Sphingobacteriaceae bacterium
TCTGGTCTTACCTCTACCATAATTATTTATATTATTTCTTTGTAAATATTATTCTAATTTTAAAATTACGCACCTAAATGCGCAAACTCTTTTTTCAATTTATTCAATCCTGTAGCTATACTTGTATCGAATTGCTTATCGCCAACTTTCAAAATAAAACCACCAATTAAATTTGTATTGATTTTTTCTTTAATCAAAACTTGCGATGCTTTTAAAGCATTTTTAACCATTTCAACAATAACCTTTTTGTGGTCTTCTGTAACTGGTGTCGCAGTTGTAATCTCAGCGGTAACAATCCCTTTCAACACATTATATTGCTCCACAAATTGTTTTGCGGTGGTCAATAAAATTGCTGAACGACCTTTTTTAACGGCTAAATCAAAATAAACCATCGTAATTTTATTTACCTTTCCAGTAAACAAACTTGTTAAAATAGCTGATTTTTTTGCCAAAGGCACAATTGGATTTTTCAAAATAGCTTCCAATTCATCGTTGTCTTGAACAACTTGAATAAATAGTTGCATGTCATTTTTCAAATCCTCTAAGGCGTTGTTTTCCGTAGATAAATCGATTAATGATTTTGCGTACCTTGAAGCGGCTTTATTATGTTGCATTTATCTTTAATTAATTAAGTTCAACGTCTTTTAAAAGACTATTAACCAATTCTTGTTGTTTCTCTTTGTTTTCTAATTGTGCACGCAAAACACGTTCAGCAATTTCTAAAGACAAGCTTGAAACTTCAGATTTTAAATGAATTAAAGCTGATTTTTTTTGGTTGTCGATTTCAATTTTTGCCTTTTCTATTAGTTTTGCACCTTCAATTTGTGCTTGATTTTTAGCCTCGTTGATGATGTTATCTTTCAAGGTTTTTGCTTCCTTCAACATCAAGTCTCTTTCTTCACGAGCTGTTTTCATCAACACTTCGTTTTGTGCGGTTAAACGAGCCATTTCAACTTTTGCCAATTCAGCTTTGTTTAAAGCCTCGTCAATAAAACGCTCACGCTCATAGATTGCACCTAAAATTGGTTTCCATGCAAATTTTTTCAACAAAATCAACAAACAAACAAACGTTATCGTTGTCCAAAAAACCAATCCAATACTCGGGGTTACTAATTCCATTTTATATAAAAATTTTATTAAATCATATAATTAAGTTTAACTATTTCAACCAATCGTTGAAATAGTTAAACTAATAACTTGTTGTTTGTTGCTTATTATTTTAAGCCTAACAAAGCAACTACCACACCAAATAAAGCTGCACCCTCGATAAGAGCTGCTGCGATAATCATTGCAGTTTGAATTTTTGATGCAGCCTCTGGCTGACGAGCAATACTTTCCATTGCTTTACCACCTACTTGACCGATACCTACACCAGCACCGATTACTGCTAAACCGGCACCAATTGCCGCGATTGAACCTACCATAACTTGTTATATTAAATTGTGAAAAAAAGTTTTAAATGTTAATGATGCTCTTCTACAGCCATACCTATAAATAAGGCTGTAAGCAACGTAAATATAAATGCTTGTAAAAACGCAACCAACAACTCCAACATATCCATAAACAAAACAAAGGCTATAGAAACTGGCGCAATGGCTAAAGTTTTAAAAATAAAAATCAAAGATATTAAACTTAATACAATAATGTGACCTGCGGTAATGTTTGCAAACAAACGAACCATTAATGCAAAAGGTTTAGAAATTACACCAATTAACTCTACCACAACCATTAAAGGCCACAACCAAAATGGAACATCAGGCAAAAACAAGTGTTTCCAATAATATTTGTTTCCGTTTAAATTCACCACTAAAAGCGTTCCCATTGCCAACACAAAAGTCAAAGCAATGTTTCCTGTCACGTTTGCACCTCCAGGAAAAATTGGAATTAAACCCAACATGTTGTTAATCCAAATGAAGAAAAAAACCGTCAACAAATACGGCATAAATTTAGCGTATTTGTATCCAATGTTTGGACGAGCAATGTCGTCTCTTACAAAAACAATGATTGGTTCAACAAACGATTGTAAACCTTTAGGTGATTTTCCTGCTCTTTTTTTGTATGCCGAAGCAACCGAAATAAAGATGGCTAAAATAACCAAGACCGCAACAAACATTGCTGCTACGTTTTTAGTGATTGAGAAATCCAACACTTTTGCCGACAAAACTTCGTCAATTTGAGCATTAGCGCCTACTACTTTTATTTTTTCGTGAACTAAGCGATAAGTATACAAACCACTATTATAGTCGTGTTCTCCATGATGAAAATTACCTGAAGAAAAAACATCTATTCCTTTTGGAGTGTATAAAATAACCGGCAAAGAAATTGAGGTGTGACCCCACAAATGCCAAACGTGTGAATCAGAAATATGTTCTAAAATTACCTCTGTTGGGTCAAACTCTTTTTCGTGAGCTTCTTCGTGATGAGAAGTAGTTGCCGCATGAGGAGCTTCAGAAACCACGGTGTCTGTCGAAACTTTAACGCTGTCAATAGCTTGGTTTTTTGCATAAGAATTTGCAGAAAACACTAGAAAAACGCTGAAAAGAAGAATAGCGCACTTAAAATTAAATTTGAAAACGTTGTTACAATACATTTATTCGCAGATTTTTACTTTATACTTTGATTGCGCAAGTTACACAATAGGGCGTATATTTCAAATATTGTAAAGAATAAATATAAGGAAAAAAAATTCCCAACAAAAACATAGACGTTTTCCTTAAGATTTAGCACATAAACCACCGCCAAGGCAAACACAAATAACATCTTGATAATGAGCGCACCCAAGATGGTTATACCCCCCAATTCTGGACTAATTTTTATTCCCCAAACCGCCAGCAAATAGGCGATTAAAGTAATTCCTGTAAAAAAAACAAAGACAAGCCAAAAATCGGCGATAAACAAAAGATGGTTAGGAAAAACAAAAGGCAACAATTGTTTGAGCACAACCAAACAAAAGATAAAACCTAAATAAAGTGTAAAAAATCGACGTAATGACAAAATATTGAAATTTATAAATGAATTGAAATATTACTTTTTAATTACTTGTTTGATGATTTGAACCATAGAAACGACCACTCCAAACAAACTAAAGAAAGCCGTATATAAAGGTAGTTCGGTTTTGAAATATTTATCAATATAATTGCCCAAAAAAGCAAACAAAACAATTACACAAATCATCTGAAAGCCCATAGCGCTATACTTTATCATCGTGTTTACTGATTTTTCTTTATTATCTTTGTGAAAATCTGTCATAAAAAAGATAGATTTGAGCCCTAACATACAAATGTATGTTTTTATTAGGTGCCAAATAAACTTACAGTCCTGAAAAATTAAAAATAATTCTTGAAATCGATTTTAAATTCTCTGCCTAAGTTATTACTTGTTTTTTGTGTAAGTGCTTTTTATGCTTGTAACACACAGAAAGATAATTTTATCAATCGCCGTATGCAAAATTTAACGGCTCGATACAACTATATCTACAATTCAAATCTTATTTTAAGCACCTACCAAGAAGAATTATCGGAAATTAGTCAAGAAAACTTTGAAGATTTTATTTCTGTGTATCCTGTTCCCAAAGACAACGAGGAGGACAATTCGGCAGGTTTATCTGTAGTTCTCTCAAAAGCTCAAGCTATTATTGCCGATAAAAGTTTAAGTAATTATGTGGACGATGCCTATATGTTGATGGGTAAAGTAAACTTTTATCAAAAAAATTATTTTACTGCTGAAGCCTATTTTGAGTATGTGGCACAGAATTACAAAGACAATCCCGACACTTATTTTGTAGCTTTAATTTGGAAAGCACGAGCCATGATGCAACTTGGCGAAGATAAATTGGCACAGAACACTTTGTCGACCGTTGAAGAAATGGTTAAATTAGACTTAGACGAAAAGGAATTGGCTTTCGCCACTTTGGCACAAATGGCGATTAAACAAAAAGATTACGAAAATGCTATTTTGCACTTAAAAGCCGCCATCAATGCCAGTTCGAATATAGAAAGTAGAACCCGTTGGCCTTACATTCTGGGGCAATTGTATGAGGTAGAAAAGGAATATATAAAAAGTTTGAGCGCCTACAACAAAGCCGAAAACAGTAACGCCAGTTTTGATATTTATTTTAACGCCAAGTTGGGCAAGGTACGTGTAAACGATTTGATGAAAGAAAACAACACTAACCGCAGAAAATCGTTAGTAAAATTATTAAAAGACGATAAAAATGAGGAGTTTTTAGATCAGATTTATTATCAAATTGGTGAAAACTATGCCGAGGATAAGGATTTTAAAAACGCGATGGCGCAATACAAAACATCAATACAAAAAAGCACGAAAAACACCTACCAAAAAGGGAAGTCATATTTGAGAATGGCCGATGTGAATTTCAAAAATTTGGGTAAATATGTAGAGGCGAAACTTTATTATGATAGCGCCTTGTCGGTACTGCCAAAAACCTATCCAAATTACGAAGGAATTGTAAAAAAATCTAAAAACTTAGAATATTTAAGTAAGCGCTACCGCATTATCTCAAAAGAAGATACCGCTCAATATGTTGCCAATTTACCCGAAAAGGACCGTTATGCACATATTCAGAAAATGTTTTCAAAAACTACGGAAAAGAAAACCGAGGAAAAGAAAACAGTAACCGTAAAAAAAGTGCTTGAGGGTAATTTTTATTTCAACAACGAAGCGGCATTGACCAGTGGTTTTTTGGAATTCAAAAAAAAATGGAGCAACAGGGCATTAGAAGACAATTGGAGATATAGCACTCGAAAAGCACAAAAAGTAATTGGCGCAGAGAGACAAACGGTCGATCAAAAAGCGCCAACAGCCAAAGAATCGAACAACGAAGTGAAAAACTATATCGATTCGTTGCCCCTCACGGCAATTAAAATGGAAGAATCGAACAAAAGAATTTTAACCGCCTATTACGAAGTGGCTCGTTTTTATCAACACGAACTTAACGACAAAGATGAAGCGCTAAAAATCTATGAGTTGATTTTAGACCGATTTAGCGTTAATCCACATTTAGATGCCATTTATTATAGTATGTATTTGCTGTATAACAAAGCCAACAACAGAACGAAGGCCGAAAGGTATAAAACATTGATTTTAGAATATTATCCCAATTCGATTTATGTAAAAGCAATATTGAATCCTAATTTTTCTGAAAAAATAGACTCTATGGAAAGCACTGTAAATAAAGACTACAATGCTGTGTTTGCGCTTTACGAAAAAAACCAATTCCCAAGCGTGATTGCAAAAGTGGATGAAAGTTTGAAAAACTACCCCGACAACCACTTGCAACCGCAATATGAATATTTGAAAGCCATTTCGGTGGGGCACACCCAACATGTGGACAGTCTGATCAATCGTTTCAATGCAATTGTAGTTAAACACCCAAAAGACAGTTTGATTACTCCTTTGGTGAAAAACCACCTCGAGTTTTTAAAAAACAATTTTAGTGAATACCAATCAAGAGCAATTGCGCTACCTGATTATGGTCCAATAAAACTATACACGCCGAAGAAAACTGTTGTAAAAAAAGCTCCAAAAGCAACCGATTCAATTCCTGAAATCAAAAAAGACAGCATCAACACAAATGCCATTGTAAAAGATTCATTGGTGTTGAGAAATCAAATTGTTAGTTTAAGCAAAAGCTTGGAACCGAAACCTTTTAAAATTGAAAAAAATATACTTTCAGTAAAAGAAATCGGTGAATCGAGAATAGATGCGGAGGTAAAAACAGAAATTGTTGCCCAAGCACAAACACCTGTTGAAATAGAAATAGAAGACGACAAAACATTTAGCAAAAGCCCTGCTTCTTATTATTATTTTGTGGTCAATGTTGCCGATGCCACACTTACACTCAGTTCTTCGAGGTATGGACTTGGACAATTTAACGGTGGAAATTTTGCCGAAGATGATTTGAAACACAAGATTTTAGAACTTGAAAACGATCAGCTTTTATTTGTAGGTGTATTAAAAGATTTGGCAACTGCCAAAAAATACGAAAAACTAATCCTTCCGCAATTGAACAGGATTATGAAAGTGCCTTCAAATATTTACACTAGCTTTGTCATCAGTAAAGAAAATTTTGAGAAAATAACCGATAGAAATACCCTCAAGAAATACCAATTGTTTTATAAAAAAAATTACCCAAATGAGTAACACCTTAAACAATCAAGACCTCAAAAAATACAACCAAATCCTTTGGAAAATATTTGTTGGCGCTATCTTATTTTTCGCTCTTTTTATATTCATGATTAGCATTGGATTGTTTGGTCAACTTCCTTCGTTTAGAGATTTGGAACACCCAAAAAGCAATCAAGCAAGTGAAATATTGGACGAAGAAGGAAGGGTAATTGGGACGTTTTTTGTGCAAAACCGTTCGAGTGTAAAATATTCTGAAATCTCTCCTAACGTAATCAATGCCTTGATTGCCACCGAAGACATCCGTTTTATGGAGCATTCAGGTATCGACTTTAAAAGAACCTTTACCATCTTTGCTTACAACCTGATTGGCAAAAAACAAGGCGGAAGTACCATTACCCAACAGTTGGCCTTAAACCTATATTCGGATGAAGAAAGACAGAAAAACTTTTTCAAGCGATTGATGCAGAAGTTTCAGGAATGGGTGGTCGCTGTTAAATTAGAAAGAAACTACACCAAAGAGGAAATCATTACCTTGTATCTCAATACCGTAAACTTTGGCAACCAAGCTTACGGCATAAAATCGGCTGCAAGAGTATATTTTAACACCACGCCCAACAACTTAACTTTGGCGCAAGCCGCCACCTTAATTAGAATACAAAAAGGGATTACAAGATATTCCCCTACCCGAAACCCCGAACGTTCATTGATGGGTCGAAACACTGTTTTGGCATTAATGAAAAAAGCCGACATGATTAGTCAAGAACAGTTTGACAGAGAAAGTGCCAAACCTTTGGGTTTGCAGTTTAACCCTGCCAACATCAACGATGCCACAGCACCTTATTTTATTGCTACTGTAAAAAGCGAAGTGCGCCAAATTTTAGAAGAAAGCGGAAAGGTAAAACCCGATGGAACACCTTATGATTTGGACAGGGATGGATTAAAAATCGTAACCTCTTTGAATCTAGACATGCAAAAATATGCCGAAGAGGCACAAAAAGAATACATGAAAACCTTGCAACAACAATTTACCAAAAGCTGGCAAGGAAGAAATCCATTCAAGGGAATGGAAATGCAAATAGACCAAGGCATAAAAAGATCAGATAGATACAAAGCCTTACAGTTGGAAGGAAAATCGGAGGAGGAAATAGAAAATGACTTTAACACACCAACAAAACTTTCTATCTTTTCTTGGAACGGAAACCGAGACACCATCATGAAACCCATCGACTCGGTAAAGTATTATAAAATGCTATTAAGAAACGCCATGATGGTAATGGATCCACAAACAGGCTTTGTAAAAGCTTGGGTAGGCGGCATCAACTACGAACATTTTAAATATGACCAAGTAAAAAAAGGAACACGTCAAGTGGGTTCTACCGCCAAACCTTTTACCTATGCCGTAGCCGTTGAAAACGGTTATTCGCCTTGCATGACCGTAAACAATGAACCTGTAACCATTGAAAATGTAGGTTCAGCAGATTGGACACCAAAATCATCAGGCAAACCCCTGCCAGGGGCAATTACCCTGAATACCGCTTTGGCGCATTCGCAAAATTATATTGCCGCCTATTTAATGAAACAAATTGGCGCTAGCCCTATTCAAGAAAAAATAAAAAAGATGGGTATCACTACCGATGTGCCGACTGTTCCTTCTATTTGTTTGGGTTCGTTCGATGCCTCTGTATATGATATGGTAGGTGCTTATGGCGTGTTTGCCAACAAAGGCGCTTGGATACAACCCAGCTACATTATGCGCATAGAAGACAAAAACGGAATTGTATTGTATGAAAACAAACCCAAGCTTAAAATTGTAATGACCGAAGAAGTAGCCTACATCATGACCCGAATGTTGAGAGGTGTGGTACAAAACGGAACAGGCGCAAGATTAAGCTACAAATACGGTATCAACACACCAATAGGCGGAAAAACAGGAACAACCAACAACAACTCCGATGGTTGGTTTATGGCCATTTCGCCAAACTTGGTAGCGGGCGTATGGACGGGTTGCGAAGACAGAGCCTTTCACTTTATCAGCACAGGACAAGGAGAAGGCGCCAACACCGCCCTCCCTATCTTTGCCGGATTTATGAAAAAAGTATATGCAAACCCCAATCTTAAAATTACAAGAAACGACTTTGAAGCACCCAAAGACAGTTTAACTATTGCCTACGATTGCAGCAAATACGTTCCCCCTATTGTTGAAGAAAAAACAGAGGACTAACTAAAAATAAATTATACTTTTACGCCAAATTTTAAATAACCAAAATGATGAAAAAACTAACCCTTGCCTTTATTTCTTTCCTTAGTTTAGGATTAAATGCCAAATCTCAAGTAAAAATTGACTTTGAAGTAAACTTTACAGAACCACAAGCACACTATGTGGAAATGAAAATGAAAATTGCAGGCATCAAAAAAGACTATGTAGATGTGAAAATGCCTGTTTGGGCACCAGGTTCTTACCTAATTAGAGAGTTTAGCAAAAACGTAGAAGGTTTTGCCGCTACCGCAGCCAACAAAAGCTTGAAAACTCAAAAAATAAACAAAAACACTTGGAGAGTATTTACCAAACAAGCCGACCTAGTAGAGGTAAACTACCGTGTATATGCTTTTGAGGTATCCGTTCGTACTTCTTTTATAGATGCTAGTCACGCTTTTTTATCTTCAACAGGTATTTTTATGTATCCTGACGGCATGATAAACCAAGCCAGCACCGTTACCGTTAATCCTTATAAAACTTGGTCGAAGGTTTCAACAGGTTTAGCGCCTGTGAACGGCAAAGCAAATACTTTTTATGCAAGCAATTTCGACATCTTGTTCGACAGCCCGATAGAAGTGGGCAACCAAGATGTATTTGAATTTGAGGCCGCTGGTGTAAAACACGAAGTAGCGATGTATGGCGGAGGAAACTACGAAAAAGAACGCTTAAAAGTAGATATGGCAAAGATAGTTGAACAAGCTACGGCTGTGTTTGGTGAAAACCCTAATAAAAATTACACTTTTATTGTACACAACTTTAACCGTGGTGGCGGTGGTTTAGAGCATTTAAACTCTACCGTATTGGGTGCTACAAGAAACGCCTACAACACACCTGAAGGTTACAAGGCTTTCTTGGCTTTGGTAGCCCACGAATATTTTCACCTTTGGAATGTAAAACGTATGCGCCCAATTGCTTTAGGTCCATTCGATTATGAAAAAGAAAACTATACCACCAATTTATGGGTGTCGGAAGGTTATACATCTTACTACGAAAACAAATTGTTGGCAAGAGCAGGTTTTATCCAAGACCAAGACATGGTGAATGAAATTTCTAAAGCCATCTCTAATATCGAAAACTCGCCAGGAGCGAAAGTACAATCGGCTAGTAGCTCTAGCTTTGATGCATGGATTATCCAATACCGTCCGAACGAAAACTCCAACAACAGCTCTATATCTTACTATGCCAAAGGCGAAGTCGTAGGTGCGTTGATGGATTTGGAAATTGCCAACGCTACCAACGGTGCCAAAAGCTTAGACGATGTAATGAAAGCCATGTATTTGCAATGCAAAACCCTAAAAAGAGGTTTTACAGATGCTGAATTTAAAACCATGGTAGAAAAAATTAGCGGCATTAGCTTTACATCCTTCTGGGAAAAATATGTAAACGGAACCGTTGCTGTGGATTATAAAACCTATTTGAACTTTGCAGGTATCACTGCTGTAAACGAAGCCAAAACCATTGGCTACCTAGGTTTGGCAAGTGCCAAAAAAGGTTTGGCTGTGGTGGTAACTGCCGTAACCAGAAACAGTGGCGCTTGGGTAGATGGAATTAACGTAGGCGACGAAATTATTACCATCAACGGTCAAATGATTGACACTACTTTAGACAAAGTTGGCGCTTTGCAAACTTTAAACGTAGGCGATGTACTCAAATTTGCCATTAAAAGAGATGGACAAGTACAGGAAATAAATGTAAACATATTGCCTTTTAGTCCGGTGAAGATAAAATCTATTTTTAACGACAGTGCCGACAGAAAACAATTGGCTGTTCGCCAAAGATGGATAATGGGTAAATAAACCTATTCCAGACCAATACACAAAAAGCGTTTAGCAAATCAATTTGCTAAACGCTTTTTTTATGAACCCATTTTTTCAAACACAAACTCCCTTTCATTGTTTTCTTTTACCGTCACATTTACCTGTATATATTCCTCAGGCAAAAGCTCCGCAACCCTTTCAGGCCATTCTATCAAACAAATATCATCCGAATAAAAATATTCTTCATAGCCCATGTCAAAAGCCTCTTCAATGTTTTTGATTCTATAAAAGTCGAAGTGATACACACAGCCCTTTGCCAAAGCATACTCGTTGATGATGGAATAAGTAGGACTTGAAATTACATCCTCAACCCCCAAGGCTTTGCAAAGGGTTTTGATAAAGGTAGTTTTGCCTGCGCCCATTTCGCCATTAAAGACGATTATTTTCTGGTTGCCCATAAAATTTAACAAGGATTGCGCTATGCTTTCCAAATCGTTTAGCGTGTTTGCTGTTAAAATCATCATTATTTCTTAAAATATTTAGCAAAGATGAGGATTCTAATTTTGTAGTCACAATAAAAATAGCACTTTTGTAGTCCAACATCTTTTTAAGACCTTGAACAAGAAAAAAATAATCAACGACCCCGTGTATGGTTTCATTACCATCCCTTCCGAACTCATCTATGATTTGATTTCGCATCCCTTTTTTCAGCGTTTGCGCTATATCAAACAATTGGGCATGACGCATTTGGTTTATCCTGGCGCTTTGCATACCCGTTTTCATCATGCTTTGGGTGCTATGCACTTGATGAGCTTGGCTTTGGAAGTGCTCAAAAACAAAGGACATGAAATTAATCCTGAGGAGGAACAAGCCGCCTTGATTGCCATCTTGTTGCACGACATTGGTCATGGTCCTTTTTCGCATGCGCTAGAACATAGTTTGGTAAACGGCGTTCATCACGAATCTATTTCCATGTTGATGATGGAAAAACTGAACCTAGAATTTGACGGTAAACTTAGCCTAGCCATACAAATATTTAAAAATCAATACCCAAAAAAATATTTACATCAGTTGATTTCTGGACAAGTTGACTTGGATAGAATGGATTACCTGAACAGAGATAGTTTTTTTACAGGTGTAAGCGAGGGCGTAATTAGTTTCGATAGATTGATTAAAATGTTCAACCTTGTGGACGATAACTTGGTGATAGAAGAAAAAGGAATTTACTCGACCGAGAACTTTTTAATTGCCCGTAGGTTAATGTATTGGCAAGTTTATTTGCACAAAACGGTAATCGCTGGCGAACAGCTATTGGTGAAGATATTGGAAAGAGCAAAAACGCTTAGTCTAAATGGTGTTGAGTTGTTTGCAGCACCTGCCTTGCAACATTTTCTAAAAAACAACATTTCTGAATCTGATTTCCTAAAAGAGGAGAAACATTTACTCAACTTTGCCAAACTCGACGACCAAGATGTATATGCCGCCATCAAGGTTTGGGCGGACGAATCGGACAGGGTATTATCTAAACTTTGTGGAATGCTCATCCATCGACAATTGTACAAAGTAGAAGTAAGCGACGTAGCTCCTGATGCCGCAAAAATAGCCTCGATACAGAAACGTTTGCAAACCAAACTCAACCTATCGGAAGAAGACTTGAAATATTTTGCGTTCACAATTTCCATCACCAACCGTGCCTACAATGCCGGCGCAAGCAAAATCAATATTTTAAAAAAAGATAATACTCTTATTGATGTTGTAAAAGCTTCCGACTTATCTACCCTACAAACATTAGACAAAACCGTTGAAAAACACGTTTTTTGCTACCTAGATTGTTAGTTGATAGCACGCTGAGGAACACGGATTGAACGGAAGAAACGGGTTCTCACGGATTTTTTTCTTTTTCACGCTGATAAAGGTAGCACGCTGATTTCGCTGAGGAACGCAGATTAAACGGATATTCACAGATTTTATCCCATGTTGTCACCCTGAGGATACGAAGGGTCTAAACGGTAGGATATAGAAAGAGACAACCTGCATGGATTGTCTTGTCTAGAAAATAAAATTTTTTAAAAAGATATTTATACCTTAGCGACTCATTAAAAACATAAAACAATACATTCAAATGAAAACAATGACAAAAACAATGAGTGCAGTATTATGCTTAGCCGCATTAGGCTTTGCGAGTTGCAAAAAAGACGCGGCTACAACCCCTGAGCCTACAACAGAACAACCTACACCTACCAATCCAAGTACACCAACTAACCCTCCTGTTACTGGTACAAAGTACACCATAACCTTTGAAACAAATGGTGGCAACGTAATACAGGCTATAACTGTTAATGGTGGCACAGCTTTAACACTCCAATGGCCTATAAAAAAAGACAATGGCTTTCAGGGTTGGTACACAGATAGCAACTTTAAAACCAAATTTGAAAGCAATAAACCTATTTCTGCTGATATTAAAGTTTATGCTAAATGGGTTGCTTTTGCAACAGAAGAGATAACAGGTGGTGTTAAAATCATCAATTTTAATTTGTTACAAGAAGAAAATATTATAATCCCTAGAACCATCAATGATAAAGCCGTATTAGAAATAAGCTCAACTTCATCAACAACGAACACCGTTATAAAAAACGTAACCTTACCAGAGAGTTTAAAAACAATCGGACAATATGCTTTCAGTAACTGCAACGCTTTAGAGACTCTTTTCATTCCTCCTTCAGTAGAAACTATTGCAAATTACGCTTTTAAAGATTGTAAAAAATTAATGGGTATTGATATTGGTCCTTCAGTAAAAACCATAGGCGAAGGCGCTTTTAGTGATTGTAATACTTTGATGCTTGTTAATATTACTTCTTCAATACCGAGTATTAAAGCACAGACTTTTTTTAATTGTAAAGCTTTAAAAAATATTACCATTCCTAATTCGGTAACTAGCATTGAAGGCTCTGCTTTTGCTAATTGTGAAGCTTTAACAAAAATTACCATTCCTGCTTTGGTAGAGAATATTGGAGACCAAGCTTTTATAAATTGCAAAGCTTTAACAGAAGTGTTTGTAAACGCTACTACACGACCTACTTTAGGAGATAAAGCTTTTTACGACACTAATTACTCCGTATTAAAAATAAAAGTGCCTGTTGGCAAGAAGGTTGATTACCAAACCAATGGAAACTGGGCTACTTATACATCTATGATCGAAGAACAACCATAGAAAATATTCTTTTTTTTCAAACCGCCGCTTTGTATCATGCAAAGCGGCGGTTTTGTTTGGTTTCTTTTCACACTGAGAAGAGAGAACACGGCTTTGACGGAAGAAACGGATAAAAACAGATTTTTATCCCATTTTGTCACCCTGAGGATACGAAGGGTCTCATCGCTTGTTTGTTTTGCTCACACAGATGGCTCAGATAGGAAAGCGCCAAGTCCCATATCTAAAATCTCCCGTCTCAAATCTAATCTAAAATAATAATTTGTTCATATCAATTTAAGATTTAACTTTGTAGGATGCAATTTACTGTCACGCAAATAAGCGAATTTCTAAACGGAACAATTGAAGGCGACTTAAACGTAACCGTAAATGCGCTTTCTAAAATTGAAGAGGGCGTTGAAGGCTCTATCTGTTTTCTATCTAATCCAAAATACGAAAACTACCTTTATACCACCAAAGCTTCTATTGTTATTGTTTCCGAGAGTCTAATCCTTAGCGACAAAACTCAGGCTACACTTATCCGAGTAAAAGACCCTTACAATGCTTTTACACAGCTTTTGCAGCTTTATCACGCACATGTAGCACAAAGCAACGAGAAAAAAGGAATCGAACAACCTTCGTTTATACATCCTTCTGCCAAAATTGGAAACAACGTGTACATTGCCGCTTTTAGTTATATCGACGAAAATGTAACCATCGGCGACAATTGCAAAATACATACACAAACCTATATCGGTGCACAGGCTAGCCTTGCCAACGATTGCACCATTTATTCGGGCGTTAAGATTTATCACAACTCCCAAATTGGCAACCGTGTAACGATACATTCTAACACTGTAATTGGTAGCGATGGCTTTGGCTTTGCGCCCAACAAGGATGGTTCTTACACCAAAATCCCTCAGATAGGAAACGTAATTATTGAAGATGATGTAGAAATCGGTGCCAATAGCACCATCGATAGAGCGACGATGGGCTCTACTTTTATCAGAAAAGGCGCCAAACTGGATAATCTCATCCAAATTGCACATAACGTAGAAGTAGGCGAAAACACCGTTATTGCCGCTCAATCGGGTGTGGCAGGAAGCACTAAAGTTGGCTCAAATGTGATATTGGGCGGTCAAGTGGGCGTTTCTGGACACATTACCGTAGCCAAAGGCTCACAAGTGGGTGCACAGGCGGGCATCAATTCAAGCATTACTGCCGAAAACTTAAAGTGGCACGGCAGCCCTGCCCAACCTTTGAGCAGTTGGATGAAATCGTCTGTAATACTTAGAAAGCTACCCACGCTAAACAATCAAATAACTTTACTTGAAAATAAAATAAAAGCCTTAGAAGAAGCGCTAAAAAAAACCATAAAATGATACTCAATACTAAGCAAAAAACCATAAAAAAAGAAGTTTCAATCGCTGGCGTTGGTTTACACACTGGCGCAAATGTTTGTTTAACTTTTTGCCCAGCATCCGACAACCACGGATTCAAATTTCAAAGAATTGACTTGCCAGGCATGCCTATTATTGAAGCGGATT
This sequence comes from Sphingobacteriaceae bacterium, assembly GCA_019751895.1. Lineage (GTDB taxonomy): Bacteria > Bacteroidota > Bacteroidia > Sphingobacteriales > Sphingobacteriaceae > Pedobacter. The sequence continues at coordinate 14,896 of JAIEMU010000204.1, forward strand.
GCGATCTTGTAACCGATACCGCAAGAGGAACCACACTTACCAAAAATGGCGCAAGTATAAGCACCGTAGAACATGTAATGGCTTCGCTAATTGGGCAGGACTTAGACAATGTTTTGATGAAAATAGATGGGCCAGAAATGCCTATCATGGATGGTAGCTCAATTAAATTTGTAGAACTTTTGGAATCGGCGGGTATAGAAGAGCAACAAAGCGATAGAGAATACTTTCAAATCCCTCATAATTTGACCTACGCCGACGAAAAAAGAGGTGTAGAAATGGTGGCTATGCCTTTAGACGAT
>JAIEMU010000213.1 GCA_019751895.1 Sphingobacteriaceae bacterium
TTACAAAGGAACAGAGTATCCTGGGACGGGGAAGTATGAAAAATTCAATCAAAAAGGAGTTTATACTTGTAAACGATGTAATGCACATTTGTATCGTTCAGAATCGAAATTTGATGCGCAATGTGGTTGGCCAGCTTTTGACGACGAAATAAAAGGCGCAGTAACAAAAATTGCCGATGTGGATGGACAAAGAACAGAAATTGTGTGCACCAAATGTAAGGCACACCTTGGACATATTTTTTTAGGGGAAAGATTTACGAATAAAAACACAAGGCATTGTGTGAATTCGATTTCGATGAACTTTATTCCTGATAAACCTTAATTTACCTATTTTATTTAAAAATCAAATCGTCTATGAAATATATTTTCGCTGTACTTTTATCTTTTGCATTTCAATGTTTAATCGCTCAAGAAAATTTAAAAGTTGATTCAACCTCAACTCAAAAAACTAATTTAGACAGTTTAGTAAATGGTAAAATTACTCAAATTGGATACGCTACCTATTACGCGAATAAGTTTTCAGGAAGAAAAACCACCAGTGGTGAAAGGTATCGTAGCTATAAATTTACAGCCGCCCATAGAACGCTTCCTTTCGGCACTATTGTTACCGTTACAAATTTAGCCAACAACAAATCAGTTGATGTTCGTGTGAACGATAGAGGACCTTTTATCCGTAAATTCTTCATCGATGTATCGAAAGCAGCAGCCAAAGAAATCGGTTTTTTTGGCAAAGGTGTTGCTCAAGTTTCGATTAGTTTTTCCCCTGCTCCCTAAGCATATTTTAAAAATTATTAACATCTGAGTTTCTTTTTTATAATCTTAAAAAAGAAACATTTAACTTTTTTATTGACATATAAAACATATTTTAAGTAGTCTTTAAGACGCTTTTTTGAAAACGTGTTAACAACTTTGTAAGCTAGTGGAGTATCCATTTCCTATATTTGTTACATGGAAAAATCATAGTTATTTCTTTGAGGCTTCTCTTCGTAAATTATACATATACAATTGATTGTCGTGTATTTTTTGCAAGGTTGAAAATTCAAATATGTACAAATGATACACCAAAAGGTTTAAGTGTCTATTTCAAAAAAAGATTTTAATTATTTTTTATGCAAGAACAAGAGTTACTACTAAGAGAAAACAAAGATCGTTTTGTATTGTTGCCAATTAAGTACCCAGAAATTTGGGAAATGTACAAAAAATGTGAAGCCAGTTTTTGGACCGCAGAAGAAATAGATTTATCAGATGATATAAAACATTGGGAAAATTTGAATGATGGTGAACGTCATTTTATTTCTCATATCCTTGCCTTCTTTTCAGCCAGCGATGGAATTGTAAATGAAAATTTAGCAGTAAATTTTATGAGTGAAGTGCAATTGCCTGAAGCTCGTTGTTTTTACGGATTTCAAATTATGATGGAGAATATCCATGCTGAAACCTACGCTTTGTTGATTGACACTTATGTGAAAGACCCAGCTGAAAAAGATCATTTATTTCATGCAATTGATACCGTGCCAGCGGTAACTAAAAAAGCTGAATGGGCTTTAAGATGGATAGACAACGGAACATTTGCGGAAAGATTAGTTGCCTTTGCGGCCGTAGAAGGAATATTTTTTAGCGGTAGTTTTTGTGCTATTTTTTGGCTAAAAAAACGTGGTTTAATGCCAGGATTGACCTTTAGTAATGAATTAATATCAAGAGATGAGGGTATGCACTGCGAGTTTGCTTGTTTGTTGTATAAAATGTTGGAAAATAAATTATCTCAAGAAGTAATTCACGGTATCATTAGCGACGCAGTTGTGATTGAAAAAGAATTTATTACAGATGCTTTGCCTGTGTCTTTAATTGGAATGAATGCTAAACTAATGTCGCAATATATTGAGTTTGTTGCCGATAGATGGTTGCAAGAATTGGGTTATGATAAAATTTATAACGCTACCTGCCCATTCGATTTTATGGAATTGATTTCGCTACAAGGTAAAACCAATTTCTTTGAAAAAAGAGTAGGTGATTATCAAAAAAGTGGAGTTTTAACTTCTGTAGAGGATAAAGTACAAGCTTTTTCATTAGATGATGATTTTTAAAAATCTCTATTAAGGCATAAAACAATAAAATTGATAAATAAAAAATATATAATATGTACGTAGTAAAAAGAGACGGTAGAAAAGAAATAGTTCAGTTTGATAAAATAACAGCACGAATTGAAAAATTGTGTTATGGATTTAACGCTGAACTAGTTGATCCGATTGATGTTGCGAAGAAAGTTATTGAAGGTTTGTTTGATGGAGTAACCACATCTGAATTGGATAATTTAGCAGCAGAAACAGCAGCTGCGTTAACCACAAAACACCCTGATTATGCTTTGTTAGCATCAAGAATTGCGGTTTCCAATTTGCATAAAAATACCATCAAATCGTTTTCAAAAACGATGGAAGCTTTGTACAATTATATTGACCCAAAAACTGAAAAATCAGCCTCTTTGATTGCAGAAGATGTGTGGGAAGTAATTAGAGAAAATGCGGATATTTTAGATAGTACCATTATTTATGATAGAGATTTTGGTTTTGATTATTTTGGTTTTAAAACTTTAGAAAAGTCATATTTATTGAAAATAAACGGACAAATTGTAGAACGTCCACAACACTTATTTATGCGTGTTTCGATAGGAATACACAAATCAGATATTGAAAGTGCGATAAAAACCTACAATTTAATGAGCGAACGTTGGTTTACCCACGCTACTCCGACTTTGTTTAACGCCGCTACTCCAAAACCACAAATGTCATCTTGCTTCTTATTGTCAATGCAAGACGATAGCATAGAGGGTATTTACGATACCTTGAAACAAACCGCAAAAATATCACAAAGTGCAGGTGGTATTGGTTTGAGTATTCACAACATCAGAGCAACAGGAAGTTATATCGGCGGAACGAATGGAACGAGCAATGGAATTATTCCAATGTTGAAAGTTTTTAACGATACGGCTCGTTATGTAGATCAAGGAGGAGGGAAACGTAAAGGAGCTTTTGCAATTTATTTAGAACCATGGCATGCAGATATTTTCAGCTTCTTAGATTTGAGAAAAAATCATGGTAAAGAAGAAATGAGAGCCCGTGATTTGTTTTATGCTCTTTGGGTTTGTGATTTGTTTATGCAACGTGTGGAAGAAAATGGGGATTGGAGTTTGTTTTGCCCAAATGAAGCACCAGGATTGGCAGATTGTTGGGGAGAAGAATTTAATGCGCTTTATACCCGTTATGAAGCTGAAGGAAGAGCCCGTAAAACCATCAAAGCCCAAGAACTTTGGTTTGCAATATTGGATGCGCAAATTGAAACAGGAACACCTTATCTTTTGTACAAAGATGCAGCCAACAGCAAGTCTAATCAACAAAATTTAGGTACCATTAAAAGTTCAAACTTGTGTACCGAAATTATCGAATACACTTCTAAAGACGAAGTAGCAGTTTGTAATTTGGCTTCTTTAGCTTTACCTCGTTTTGTAATCAATGGTGAATTTGATCATCAAAAATTATACGATGTAACTTATCAAGCTACTTTGAATTTGAATAAAATCATCGACCATAATTACTATCCTGTAATTGAGGCAGAAAATTCAAATAAACGTCACCGCCCAGTGGGATTAGGTGTGCAAGGTTTAGCGGATGCTTTTATTTTGATGCGCTATCCATTCGAAAGTGATGCAGCTAAAAAATTAAATAAAGATATTTTCGAAACCATTTATTTCGCTTCAATGACAGCATCTGCTGATTTAGCTGAAAAACATGGTCCTTACCAAACTTTTAAAGGTTCTCCATTGTCAAAAGGTAAATTTCAATTTGACTTGTGGAACGTAACACCAGACAGCAACCGTTGGGATTGGGAAAGTTTGCGTGAAAAAGTAATGAAAACGGGCGTTTATAATTCATTGTTAGTTGCACCAATGCCTACCGCTTCGACTTCTCAAATATTAGGTAACAATGAATGTTTTGAGCCTTACACTTCTAATATATATACACGAAGAGTGTTGAGCGGAGAATTTGTGGTTGTAAACAAACATTTATTGAAAGATTTGGTAGCTTTAGGCTTGTGGACACCAGCGATGAAAGATAGAATTATCTTAGCAAATGGTTCGATTCAAGATATTGCAGAAATTCCTGATTATATCAAAGAACTATACAAAACCGTTTGGGAAATAAAAATGCGTAGCATTATTGACATGGCTGCCGATAGAGGGGCTTACATTTGTCAATCTCAGTCATTGAATTTGTTTATCAATGCACCTAACACATCAAAATTAACCTCAATGCATTTTTATGCTTGGAAAAAAGGGTTAAAAACAGGAATGTACTACCTAAGAACACAGGCAGCTTCTCAAGCAGTTAAATTCACTGTAGAAAGCCAAGCAGGAAAAAACATGGAAGCTATGATTCCAGAGCATATTGAAAATGAGGTTGAAGAAATTATCGAAGGTGCGGTATGTACCATGGAAGAGGGTTGTATTAGTTGCTCGGGATAATTTTTTAATTTACTTATAGAACAAAACACATACTTACTTTTTAAAAGTTCGTATGTGTTTTTTATTTACAAAAGATTTTAATCAATGTTTGAATCAGCAAAACACGAAATCATTTCTTGCGAAAGGTGCCAGACTAGAATCGAATGTAAAGCAAATAATTACACGCAGTGTCAATGCAGTGTAGTCCGATTGAGTATAAATGAGGTGCAATATATTAGCGAGCTTTATGAAGGTTGCTTGTGTGCCAAATGTCTTTTGGAGCTGCAGGAAGAATATCAACAAAATTTATAAACCAACAGTTTTTTAGCTTTTCTGTTTGTTCTATTTTAGCTAAATTGCGCTCAAATTTTTATACACATGGGAAAAGTAAAAGTTGGCTTGGTACAAATGAGTTGTACGAAGAACAAGCAAGAAAATATAGATAAGGCAATTGCCAAAATTAGAGAAATTGCCAAAGATGGTGCGCAAGTAATTTGCTTACAAGAGTTGTTTACTTCATTATACTTTTGTGATGTAGAGGATTACGAAAATTTCAAACTAGCGGAGTCCATTCCAGGGCCATCTACGGATATTTTAAGTAAGGTAGCGGCAGAATTGAATGTTGTGATTGTAGCTTCTTTATTCGAAAAAAGAGCAGAAGGCTTGTATCACAACACAACGGCGGTTTTGGATGCCGATGGAACTTATTTAGGTAAATACCGAAAAATGCACATTCCAGATGACCCAGGTTTTTATGAGAAATTTTATTTCACACCGGGAGATTTGGGATACAAAGTTTTCAAAACCAAATATGCCAAAATTGGCGTTTTAATTTGTTGGGATCAGTGGTATCCTGAGGCAGCTCGTATTACGGCTTTAAAAGGTGCGGATATGTTAGTTTATCCAACGGCAATAGGCTGGGCGAGTACACAAGACGAAAAAACCAACATAGAACAATATAATGCTTGGCAAACTATCCAACGTTCTCATGCGGTTGCCAATGGCGTACCTGTAGTGAGCATCAATAGAGTAGGGCATGAGGCAGGATTGGATTTTTGGGGCGGTTCTTTTGTGACCAATGCCTTCGGTACAGTAATGTATCAGGCTTCGCACCAGCAAGAGGAATTGAAAGTAGTAGAAATAGATTTAGAAAAATCAGATAGTTATCGCATTCATTGGCCATTTTTGAGAGACCGAAGAATTGATAGTTATCAAGAAATCACCAAAAGATATTTAGACGAAGACTAATGGGGAATTTAAAACCAAAAGAACAAGGTTATCGTTTTCCTGCCGAATGGGAAAAACATGAAGCAACTTGGTTGAGTTGGCCTCATAAAGAGGAATCGTGGCCAGGTAAAATAGAAATGATTTATAAACCTTATTGCGAATTTATAAAAGCCGTAGCCCAAGGTGAAAAAGTAAGAATAAATGTTGTTGATGAGGCAATGAAAGCATTTGCAACTGCGGAGTTGAAAAAAGTAAATGCTGATTTTACGAATATTGAATTTTATTTTCACCCCACTAACGACGCTTGGTGCAGAGATCACGGGCCAGCATTTTTGGTGAAAGACAATCAAAAAGCGGTGGTAGATTGGGGTTACAATGCTTGGGGAGGGAAATATCCGCCATTTGATTTGGATGATGTGGTACCTACCAAAATTGCAAATCATTTTGACTTACCTTTATTTTTACCTCAAATAGTGATGGAGGGTGGTTCTGTTGAATTTAATGGAGCAGGAACAATTTTGACAACAACGGCTTGTTTGCTCAACGAAAATAGAAATCCCCATTTGTCAAAAAATGAAATCGAGGGATATTTGAAGGATTATTATGGTGCTGAGCAAATACTTTGGTTGGGTGACGGCATAGTAGGGGATGATACAGATGGGCATATTGATGATATTACTCGGTTTGTGAATGAAGACACTGTTTTGACTGTCGTGGAGGAAAATCCAGATGATGAAAACTACTTAATTTTGCAAGAAAATTTAGAAATGTTAAAAAAAATGACATTGCTTGATGGTAGAAAGTTAAACATCATTCAACTTCCGATGCCTTCGGCAGTGATTTATGAAGAAACACGACTTCCAGCTTCATACGCAAATTTTTACATTGCCAACGCTGCGGTGATTGTACCTACTTTTAGAGACAAAAATGATGAAAAAGCACTAGCCATTATTCAAAGTGTGTTTCCAGATAGAGCGGTTATAGGAATTGATTCGGTAGATATTATTTGGGGATTGGGTAGTTTTCATTGTCTTAGTCAACAAGAACCTGCATAAAAAGTATAAATTTTAGACGATAAAAAATAGAATAAATATGAAATTGTTAGAAGGAAAAACAGCACTAATCACAGGTGCTAGCAAAGGAATAGGTAGAAAAATAGCAGAAAAATTTGCAGAACAAGGAGCAAATGTTGCTTTCACTTATTTATCTTCCGTAGAAAAAGGAATTGCCTTGGCAGAAGAGTTACAAGCTTTTGGTACACAGGTAAAAGGATATCGCTCAGATGCTTCAAAATTTGATGAAGCAGAGCAATTGATAAATGATATTGTAGCTGATTTTGGTGCTTTAGATATCATTGTAAATAATGCAGGAATCACCAAAGATGGTTTGTTGATGCGCATGTCGGAAGAAAATTGGGATGATGTCATCAATGTAAATTTGAAATCTATTTTTAACGTTACCAAAGCGGCTACCAAAGTGATGATGAAAGCTAGAAAAGGAGTTTTTATCAATATGAGTTCGGTAGTTGGTGTAAATGGAAATGCAGGACAAGCGAATTATGCAGCTTCAAAAGCAGGAATTATAGGTTTTACCAAATCGGTAGCCAAAGAATTGGGTTCTAGAAACATTAGAGCCAATGTAGTAGCACCAGGATTTATCCGTACCGAAATGACGGAGGTGTTAGACCCTAAAGTTGTAGCAGGTTGGGAAGAAAACATTCCTTTGAAACGTGCAGGAGAAGCCGAAGATGTAGCCAATGTTTGTGTGTTTTTAGCCTCTGATATGAGTGCTTACGTAACTGGTCAAACGATTTCAGTTTGCGGCGGAATGTTGTAAAAAGTATTTTTTTCTTTTTAAAGACACCCCAAAAGCAAAGTCTTTTGGGGTGTCTTTGTGTTTGTTCGTTTAGCCTTTGTAACAAAATCTGCTTATTCAAGTTTAATTAAGTACAAAAACAATTTTTAAATCCTATGCGAATAATCAGAAATAATGCCATTTCTATTTTTTTAGGCTTATTAGCGCCGATTGTAGTTTTTCATTTATGCATTGTCGTGAAAATTATCCCTTACAGCATCACTTGGGGTGGAAGATTGACTAATGATACAGAAATGTATGTGTTTGAAACAATTTCTATACTTGTAAATCTCTTTTTAATTTGGATTTTGTTAATGAAAGCCGAGTTGGTGAAAATTAGATTTTCTCCATTGATATTGAAAATTATTTTATGGTTTTTCTTTGGCCTTTTTGTGTTAAACACGGCAGGGAATGTGGTTGCTAAAACTAATTTAGAAAAATTTTTCGCTTTCGTAACTGCCTTTTGGGCGATATTGTTGCTATATATTCAATTTCCACCAAGTAAAAAACTTAAACCATGAGAAAACACTTCAATTGCCATTGTTTTAATTGCGTTATTGATTGCCAATGCTCCATTTTTTGCCACTGCGCAAGTTAAAAAACACACTAAAACTAATGGTCAATATATTTCAGAAGAAAAATTCATAACGATTAATGGTATTCAACAATAGATTACGATAAAAGGGATATTTGCTAACTTAGCATTTCAAAAGTGCTCAAAATGAAAATAAATCAAGAAAGCCAAAAACACATTATTTTATTTGATGGCGATTGTAATTTTTGTGACGCCACTGTTCAAAAAATAATTAAGTACGATAAAAATGATTGTTTTCGTTTTGCTGCTCAGCAAAGTGAAATTGGTCAGCGTTTGATGAAAGCTAATAACTGCGCAAATCAATCTTTAAATACTGTGATTTTAATACAAGGTAAGTCGGCTTATGTTAAATCCGATGCTGTAATAGAAGTCTTTAAGATTTTGTTCGGTTTTTCATTCGTAGTCAATTTGCTGCGGTGGATACCTCTATTTTTTAGGAATTATATGTATGACTTTTTTGCCAATCGACGTTATCAATGGTTTGGTAAAAAAACAATTTGTAGCATTCCAACGCCGGCTATACGGGCTAAATTTCTACATTAATTAATCCATAAAAAAAACAATTCAAATTTTGAAATATCCGCTCTTCGGAATTTGCAATTCCAAGGCATGATGATAAAAACAAGCTTATCTATAATTACTATCTAAGTTTAGCTTTTTTTCTAATTTACAAAACCTAAGATAGAGCATTCGACATGACAAATGTCGAACAGCGGGGGCTTCTTGATTACTGACAAGAAGTTCCATTAAATGTTGAATTATTACTAGCATCAATCGTCCATGAACCAGCACTTCCCCCTACTGATACTGAAGAACCAAAACAAATAATACCCTTATTTACATCATTTTCAAATTTTTCTATTGTATAATTAATGGAAACTGTAGGTTGAGTTGTGGAATTATTTGTACCTGTTACATTTAAAAAAATATTATACCCATTAGAAATATTAAAAGATTCTGAAAAAGAAGTGGTCGTATTAGTGAGTGTAGCGGTTGTTCCATCGGCTTTTTTATAGCTTATATTGGTGAAAGTTGTACTTCCACTTGTTGGAATTGTTGCTTTCAATGTTAGTTTGTATGTTGTAGTAATAGCTGGCTTATTGTCTTTTTTACGACAAGAAAATAAAACCAAAAAAACTGAAATACATAAAATAACTAAAGATTTAATTGAATTTATCATTTTTTAAAACTTTTAATTTGCCTACTTCTTAAAACAGTGTTCAGCTTGTCTGTATGCGTTTGGTATCTTTCGAGTTACTGTCGTCCAAAATTACAGCTAATGATTCGTATATTTATGAAATGGTGGCTTTAAAAAAATGAATTTTCATTTTAGCACTCAACGTTCTTTTGTTCTCAAGAGTTTTAATTTAGTACTAATCATAAATATGCTGGTACTTTTCCGTTTGTCGGATAATGTATATAAAAAAAGGTAATTCAAATTTTGAACTACCTTTTAGTGAAATTATATTTTTAAAAATTAAGCCTTTACTAATTCTATGTTACAGTTAATTCTAATCATGCGACCAATTGATAATCCACCTGCTTCCATTACTGAGTTGTATTTTAAGTCGTAATCATAACGGTCAATTTCACCAAACACTTTTAATCCTGTTCTAGTTCCGCCCCAAGGGTCTTTTACGATTCCTCCAAATTTAGCATTTAACACAACTGATTTCGTCACTCCGTGCATTGTTAAATTGCCATAAACTTTATAAATGTTACCTTTCACTTTCGTGAATTTTTTGCCTTTAAAAGTAATTGTAGGAAATTTTTCAGCATTAAAAAAGTCGCTGCCTTTTAAATGTTCATCTCTTTTGGTGTCATCAGTGTTGATACTTTTAATTTGGGCGGTAAAATCAACCACAACATCCGTGAAGTCAGCTTTGTCAGCCTTAACGTTGATACTAAAGTCGTTAAATTTTCCAGTAGTTTCAGAAATCACTAAATGATCTACAGCAAAATTTATTTGCGAGTGTGATTTATCTAAATTCCAAACCGTTTTTTGTGCAAAAGACACTCCCGTCGTTGCAAGGGCAATAAAGCCTACAAGTATTGTTTTTTTCATATTGAGATTATTTTTATTTATTCAACAAAGTAACCGACAAAAAAAACAAGAAAAAATAAACTAGTTTAATAAATTATCGAGTGGATATTTTTTTTTTGAGCATACTCAAAAATACAGGCGTTATGCCGAGATACGAAGAAATTTGCTTTTGAGATATGCGTTGCTCTAAGGAAGGGAATTTTTGTAGAAATTCTAAATAACGTTGTTCTGCACTAAATGATATATTTTGATTGATTCGTTTTTGTTGTGCTACATAAGCATTTTGGAAAAGAATTCTATAATAACGTTCAAATTTAGGTATGGTTTCCAAAAGATTTTCTAGGTTTTCTTTAGAGATTTGAAAAACTTCAGTATCCTCCAAAGCATCAATGTAATAGTTTGAAGGTGAATTTGTTAAAAAACTGTAAGGGTCTCCAGCCCACCAATCTTCAATGCCAAAAGCAATGATATGTTCTACACCGTTTTCGTCTAAAGTATAAGTTCTTAAGCAGCCTTTTATGATAAAATTTTCCGATTTACTATATTCTCCCAATCGGCATAAAAAATCTTTTCTTTTTATAAATTTATGATGCAACAAGGAAATGAAAAACTCTTTTTCTTCTTTGTTGAGCTGAATATGCTTGTTTACATTTTTAAGAATTAAATCGTAGTTTAACATCAATATTTGAAATCAAAAGATAGCATTAAATATTGTTAAACTTACCAAATACACCTAGAGGGAGTTTAATTCCGCTTGTAGCTTGTAAATAAAGTTCTCCAATTTCTAAGTTTTTTACTTGAGGAAATGAGGTTTTAATTAAATTTTCTACAATTACCGACGAAAAACCTAAAGAGTAGGTGTTTAAAATTAAAAAATGTTCCTCCTCGTCTAATAACTGAACCACATCTTGCATCATTTCCTGAATATGGTCTTCGAGTTTCCATTTTTCACCGTTTGGTCCATGTCCAAAAGCAGGAGGGTCTAAAATAATCCCATTGTATTTTTTACCTCTTTTTAATTCTCTTTTTACAAACTTCAGCGCATCTTCTACCACCCATCGTGTATCTTTTAAATTAGATATTTCTTGATTTTCATTTGCCCAAGTTACTACCTGTTTTATCGAATCTACGTGGGTTGTATCCGCACCAGCAGCTCTAGCACATAAGCTAGCAGCGCCAGTGTAGGCAAAAAGATTTAATACTTTTGGTGATTTTGTTTTAAATTTTTTAATACAATTAGAAGCATAATCCCAATTCACAGCTTGCTCAGGAAAAACGCCTAAATGCTTAAAAGAAGTTAAACCCAAGCGAAGGTTAAAAGAGATGTCATCATTTGTGTAATTGATGTTCCAACGGTCGGGTAAACTGGCGTTGGATTTTATCCATTCGCCTGTAGTTGCCGAACGACCTTTAAATTTTATATGTGTTCTTTTTTTCCATTCTTGTTCAGATAAAACTTTTTTCCAAACCGCTTGAGGTTCTGGTCTGCAAAGAATTACATTGCCAAAACGTTCTAATTTTTCGAAATCTCCACAGTCCAAAAGTTCGTAATCTTTCCAGTGACTTGGTGTTAATAGATTTATCATGGTTTTAAAAATTTAGTTAGAATTTACCTTTTATAGCTTTCATAAATGGACTTGCAAAAACAAATTCATTGAGTTCTTTTATATCTGTTTTTGCAATTTCAAGGTTGCTACCTTCCCAACATTTTTTTCCTTCGTGAAGAAATAAAATATAATCCCCAATCCCCATTACCGAGTTCATATCATGGGTTACAACAATGGTCGTGGTATTGTATTCTTGCGTAATTTCTTTAATCAGCTCATCAATTACAATCGAAGTTTTTGGGTCTAAGCCCGAATTAGGTTCGTCACAAAATAAATATCTTGGGTTGAGTGCAATTGCCCTTGCAATACCTACTCTTTTTTTCATTCCACCAGATAATTCGGCAGGGAACAATTGATTTTTGTTATCTAAATTTACACGTTTCAAACAAAAATTTACACGATCCAATTTTTCGCTTTGCGATTGATTGGTAAACATATTTAAAGGAAACATAATGTTTTCTTCTACTGTCATTGAATCAAAAAGCGCTGAACCTTGAAAAAGCATGCCAATTTCTTTTCGAATATCAATTCTGTTTTTCTGGCTAAGATGGGTAAATTCTCTTGTGTCGTAAGAAACACTTCCTTTTTCGGGCTCGTGTAAGCCAATCATACACTTTAACAATGTAGTTTTACCTGAACCCGAACCACCAATAATTAAGTTGGTTATTCCTGCCTCAAATTTGGCACTGATCCCCTTTAAAACATCATTTTTTCCAAATGATTTATGGATGTCAACAATTTCTATCATAATAGTAATTGGGTAACAAGGTAATCGCAAATTAAAATGGTGATACAACAAACTACGACAGCTTTTGTACTTGCTTTCGCCACTTCTAATGCGCCACCTTTAACATAAAACCCTTCAAAAGCGGGTATTGAAGTAATGATAAAACCGTAAATAAATGCTTTTGTTAAGGCAATGGTTACGGTGTGCGGATTGAAATTGGATGTGATACCCAAAACATATTCGGCAGGAGTGATCACGCCCGATAAGGAACCGCCAATATAACCACCTAAAATACTCATTGTCATCGATATGATAACCAATAGCGGAACCATGGTTATTCCTGCAATTATTTTAGGTAAAATTAAATACCCTGGGGCATTTATACCCATAATTTCTAAAGCGTCAATTTGTTCTGTGATGCGCATCGTGCCAATTTCGGAACTAATCGCCGAACCTATTTTTCCTGCTAAAACAATTGCACTAATTGTAGGACTTAATTCTAAAATTGTTGAATCTCGGTTTATTGAACCAATAATAGTTTTTGGGATAAAATCGCTAATCAATTGAAAGGCAATTTGTAAAGTCATTACTGCGCCAATAAATGAAGAAATGATTGCAATTAAGCCGATAGAGCCAATTCCAATAAAATTCATTTGCTCGAATGTGGCTTTTGAATAAATTTTCATTTTTTCGGGACGTTTAAAAACATCTCTTAAAAGTAAAACATATTTGCCAAAAGTTGTAATTATCATCTGTTCTAATTTGGAAGTCTGCAAAGTAACGAAAAAATGTTCTATTAATTCGCTGTGCTACTATAAATATGTATTCCGTAGATTCAACTCACTAATGCAAATTTTTTTATTATTTAAGAAAATCACCATCGATAATTAATAGTTTTACGCCATTTGCTGAGATTGAACGATGCGAGCTAAGGTTGTCAGAAACAACATACGTTTCTCCTTTTGTTAATTTGAATTTTTCGCCTGTTTTCAACTCGCTAAAAAACTCTCCCTCTAGGCAATGAACAATGTGTCCTTTTTCGCACCAGTGGTCTGCAAAGTAATTACTTGAATAATCAACCAGTCGTATTCTAAGACCTTTATGTAAGATGGTTTTCCATGTTGCAACACCGCTTTCTCCTTTGTATTCAATAGCTTCAATAGATGTCCAATCAATTGTTTGAAAAGGTATATTGCTCATTTTAATGTTTTTTTTTGTAGCTATTTACGAAATAAAGGGGTAATAAATATATTCATTAAATTTTCATGGCTCTATCCATTTCTCGTTTACCTTCTTTTTCTTTGATGGTTTCACGTTTGTCAAAATCTTTTTTCCCTTGAGCCAATGCAATTTCTATTTTAGCAAAACCTCTATCATTGGTAAAAATGCGTATTGGAACAATGGTGTAGCCTTTTTCTTCGCTTTTTACTTTTAGTTTTTTAAGTTCTTTTTTGTGCAAAAGCAAAGCCCGATCTCTTTTGATATCGTGGTGGTAAAATGAGCTATGGCTATATTCTGAAATGTGTAAATTTCTAACATATAGGATGTTGCCTATAAACATACAAAAAGCATCACTTAAATTTGCTTTACCTTGTCTAATGGCTTTTATTTCTGTACCCAATAAAGCTAAACCTGCATTGTATTTTTCAATTAGGTGGTAGTCGAAATGAGCTCTTTTATTTTTTATTTGTACTTCGTTTTTCATAACAGACTGCTAATATCTGAAAGAAATAGCAATATTTTGTAGTTTTTGCTTTAATCTTGAACTTTATTTTTTTTAATTATCGGATACACTAAAATGTAAATCAACAATAAAGCGGTAAACATTACCAAAGGAATTAACAATGTGAGAACATACCATTCTCCATTTTTTATCCATTCCGAAAGTTCTTCAAATACCAGTTTTATGTTCAGTGAGATAATAATTGTGGCGCTAAGCCAAGCTAAAATTTGAACCCATTTTTTGGATACAAATTCTTTCATTTCTAGTTTGTTAGAGGTGATGTGTATGAGCGGGATAATTGCAAAACCCAATTGCAAACTTAATATTACTTGGCTTAAAATTAATAAAGCACCTAAGGCATTTTCTCCATACCAAAGCAATGTGAAAAATGCAGGGATAATAGCCATCAATCGTGTAATAAAACGTCTTAACCATGGTTTTATTTGTAAATTTAAATGCCCTTCCATAATAATTTGACCGGCCAATGTCCCTGTAATTGTTGAACTTTGTCCTGCAGCAATAAGTCCAATGGCAAACAAAGTAGGCGCTAGGTTTCCGAAAATATTTTTCAATAATTGGTAAGCATCTTGTATTTCTGCAATTTCGTAGTATCCATTTTTATAAAATGCGGTTGCTGCTAAAATTAAAATTGAAGCATTTACAAAAAATGCGAAATTTAAGGCGATTATGGTGTCGATAAAATTGAATTTTAAAGCCTCTAACATGCTTTTTTTATCTCGATTAAATTTTCGAGTTTGCACCAACGAAGAATGTAAGTATAAATTATGAGGCATTACCGTTGCGCCAATAATACCAATTGCAATATACAAAGCGCTACCTGATAGATTTGTAGGTTTGAAACCTTTGGCGATATC
>JAIEMU010000112.1 GCA_019751895.1 Sphingobacteriaceae bacterium
TAATATTGGTTCTGGCAAAGATTTAACGATAAAAGAGCTGTCAGCTATCATTCAAGAACAAATTGGTTATCAAGGTAAAATAGAATTTGACACAAGCAAACCAGATGGTACAATGAAGAAACTGCAAGATGTTAGTAAATTACATGGTCTTGGTTGGAAACATAAAGTCATGCTTAACAATGGAATTAGTGACTTAATAAAATGGTATTTAGATTAAAGGTTGGAGTTAACTATGAAATGTGTAATTTTAGCAGGTGGTTTGGGTACCCGTTTATCAGAAGAAACTGTTTCTCGTCCAAAGCCGATGGTGGAAATTGGCGGTAAGCCAATTTTATGGCATATTATGAAACTTTATTCATATTATGGTGTAAATGAATTTATTATTTGTTTGGGCTATAAAGGTTATGTAATCAAAGAGTATTTTGCAAATTATTTTTTGCATATGTCGGATGTAACGTTTGATATGTCGAATAATCAGATGACGGTGCATAATCAACATGCTGAAGCTTGGAAAGTGACTTTGGTGGATACAGGTGATGAGTCAATGACTGGTGGGCGCTTGGCACGAGTGAAAGACTATGTTAAAGATGAAGAAGCCTTTTGCTTTACCTATGGTGATGGCGTTAGTGATGTAAATATTACTGATTTAATTAAATATCATCAGCAGCATGGTAAATTGGCTACGCTCACCGCTGTTACACCACCAGGAAGATTTGGTGCTTTGGATATTCATGATGGTCAAATTCGCAGCTTTAAAGAGAAGCCAAAAGGTGATGGTGCTTTGATTAATGGTGGATTCTTTGTATTATCGCCGAAAGTAATTGATTTAATTGATGTGGATAGTTGTGTATGGGAGCAACAGCCTTTAGAATATCTTGCGCGAAATAATGAATTGATGGCATTTGACCATGATGGGTTTTGGCAGCCAATGGACACATTGCGTGATAAACACCATTTGGAAGAGTTGTGGGGCTCGAATAAAGCGCCGTGGAAGTTATGGCAATGATAAATTCTCAATTTTGGCAAGGTAAGAAGGTTCTACTAACTGGTTGCACGGGTTTTAAAGGTAGTTGGTTAACCATTTGGTTGAATATGCTGGGTGCTAAAGTGTTCGGTTATTCATTAGCAGCGCCAACTAATCCATCTATGTGGGAAGATATGCAGCTTGAGATGCTCTGTGTTGAGATGTGTTATGCTGATATTCGTGATTATGCTCGGTTGGAGAGCTATCTTCAGCAGGTGCAGCCTGAGATTGTTATTCATATGGCAGCGCAGCCCTTAGTGCGTTATTCATATCAGCATCCACGTGAAACTTATGAAGTGAATGTAATGGGCGCGGTTAATTTACTTGATGCCATTCGCAATACAGGTTATGGGCGTGCCGTGGTAAATGTGACTACTGATAAATGCTATGAAAATAAAGAGTGGCTGTGGGCTTATCGTGAAAATGAACCGATGGGTGGGCATGACCCATATAGCAATAGTAAAGGGTGTTCTGAATTAGTTACCGCCGCGTTTATTAATTCGTATTTTGGGCATTCTGATAGCCAAACCTTTGTTGCAAGTTGTAGAGCTGGTAATGTAATTGGTGGTGGTGATTGGGCTGAAGATCGCCTTATTCCCGATATTATCCGCAGCTTTAGCCAGCAACAAGCAGTTAATGTGCGTAACCCGAATTCTGTTCGTCCATGGCAACATGTTTTGGAGCCATTGTCTGGGTATTTGACTTTGGCCGAGAAGTTATATACGGCTGGTCAAAAGTATAGCGGTGGCTGGAATTTTGGTCCGTTGGAGAGTGATACTAAAACAGTTGGTGAGATTGTGGCTCAAATGTGTCAGATTTGGGGTGATAGTGCTATTTGGACACATGATCAGCAAGAGCATCCGCACGAAGCACATTTATTACGCTTAGATTGTTCCAAAGCTCGAATGTTGCTGAATTGGCAACCAGTTTGGAATAGCTCGATTACTTTGACTAAATTAACTGTATGGTATAAGGCTTATTTTGCAGGGCAGAATATGCTGGAATTAAGTCAACACCAAATTAATCAATATATGAAAGATACCCAATGTTAGAACAATTACAAGCGGAGATTTTAGACTTAGTTGGTAAGTTTGCCGCACAAAAATATGTAACTAAGCCTTTTGTGGATGGTGAAACTGTAATTCCGCCTGCAGGTAAAGTTATTGGTGAACTAGAGCTTAAGTATATGGTTGAGGCTTCACTCGATGGTTGGTTAACCACGGGGCGTTTTAATACTAAGTTTGAAGCGGAGCTAGCCAAGTATTTGGGTGTAAAACATCTAATTACGGTGAATTCAGGCTCTTCGGCAAATTTGGTTGCTTTTAGTACCTTAACTTCGCATAAGCTTGGTGAACGTGCGATTAAACCAGGTGATGAAGTAATTTCGGTTGCGGCTGGTTTTCCTACTACGATTAATCCCATTTTGCAGTGTGGTGCGGTGCCAGTGTTTTTGGATGTTGAAATTCCAACGTATAATATTGATGTCAGTAAATTGGAACAAGCGATTAGCCCAAAAACTAAAGCTGTATTTATTGCCCATACTTTGGGTAATCCATTTAATTTAGCTGTGATTCGTGAATTTTGTGATCAACATAACTTATGGCTGATTGAAGATTGTTGTGATGCGTTGGGTTCAGAATATGCGGGCAAAAAAGTCGGGAGTTTTGGTGATATTGCCACCGTTAGCTTTTATCCAGCCCATCATATCACTATGGGTGAGGGCGGTGCTGTGTTTACCAATAATGATGAGTTAAAAGTAATTGCTGAATCTTTCCGTGATTGGGGACGCGATTGTTATTGCCAACCTGGTTGTGATAATACCTGTGGTAAACGTTATTGCCAACAACTCGGTAAGTTACCGTTTGGTTATGATCATAAATATACCTATTCACATTTAGGCTATAATCTAAAAATTACCGATATGCAAGCGGCTTGTGGCTTAGCTCAACTAGAAAGATTAGACGATTTCGTGCAAAAGCGTAAAGATAATTTTAATTACTTAAAATCTAAACTTCAAAATTGTGGCGAATTTTTGATTTTGCCTGAGGCAACCGAAAATTCAGAACCATCATGGTTTGGTTTTCCAATTACAATCAAGGAAAGTGCTGGCTTTAGCCGTGCGGATTTATTAAATTATCTGGATGATAATAAAATTGGCACACGTTTATTATTTGCAGGAAATGTGACTAAACAACCTTATATGCAAGGACGCACTTATCGCACAGTTGGCGAACTAACTAATTCGGATCGGATTATGAATCAAACTTTTTGGGTCGGGATTTATCCTGGTTTAAGCGAAGAAATGTTGGATTATACTGCTGAAACTATCAGCCAATTTTGTGGTGTTGGGTTTTAATGAAGTTAATTGAGACCAAAATTGCTGGCTGTTATGAGATACAGCCAGTTATTTTTAATGATGGGCGTGGTAGATTTGTCAAAACCTTTCACCAAGATATATTTGCGCAAAATAACTTAAACCTTGAGTGGCAGGAAGAGTATTATTCTACATCGCATAAAAATGTAATTCGCGGTATGCATTTTCAGCTACCACCACATGACCATGAAAAATTAGTTTATTGTTCTGTTGGAGCTGTATTAGATGTTGTTGTTGATTTGCGCAAGTCATCATCTACACATCAGCAACATATTATGGTTAATTTATCTAGTGAGCTTGGAAATATGCTTTATATTCCTAAAGGTTGTGCTCATGGGTTTAAATCTTTACAAGATAACACGGTAATGATGTACAAAGTGTCTACTGTCTATAATTCAGATGCTGATTATGGCATTGCTTGGGATAGTTGTGGGGTTGATTGGCAGTTATCTAATACATTACCAATTATTTCTAAACGTGATAACTCATTTAATAATTTAGATGTGTTTGCATCACCGTTTTGAGATTAAAAATATGCTAGAAGATAAAAGAATATTAATTACAGGTGCGACTGGGTTTGTAGGGTGGCACTTAGCTAAGCGACTTGCTGTAAATAATACAGTGTATTGCGTTGTACGAAAAAGTAGTAATCTAGTAAAGCTGGAAAAGATTAGTAATATTAATTTTATTTATTATGATGGAAACTTTCAACATTTAAAAAGCGCATTTACAGGTATTTATTTTGATGTTGTTTATCATTTGGCATCACTTTTTATAGCAGAACATCAAGAAAATGATATTGATGGGCTAATTGATTCTAATATTAAGTTTCCAACTCAACTATTAGAAGCACTCTTTCAAACTCAGGGCAAGATTAATTTAATTAACACTGGTACAGTTTGGCAAAACTATACTGAGTCAGCATATGATCCTGCTTGTTTGTATGCAGCAACAAAGCAATCTTTTGAAGATATCATAAAATATTATCATGAAGTTAGAAACACAAACTGTATAACATTACGATTATATGATACATATGGGCCAGATGATGAACGTAAGAAGCTGTTCTGGTTATTGAATGATTTGAAAAATACAGGTCGTACACTTGATATGTCACCTGGAGAACAGAAACTGAATATTGTGCATATAGATGATGTTGTTAATGCATTTATAATAGCAGGGCGGAAAGTTTTAGAAACAAGTAAATCTATAAATGAAGTTTATGGTGTTTATTCTGATCATGAGTATACGCTACAAGAAGTTGTAAAAATCTTTGAGAGTGTGAATGGCTGTAGTTTGAATATAAACTGGGGTAAGAGAGAGTATAGAAAACGTGAAGTAATGAGACCCCAATACATTTATTTACCACTTTCTGATTGGAAGGTGAAAATAGATTTACTGAGTCGGTTAAAGAGTGAGATGGCATGAATATTAGATATATTGTGCAAAGTAAATGAAGTTATAACTTTTTTGATTAAATCTCTCATTGTATGCACAATCCTTTATCATTTAATATTGAATAAGAGATATATTTGTTTCATGAGCTTAGGATTAAAGCATTTGGTCATTTTAGGTTTTGGGACTATTTATGTGGTACTCAAGCCTTTATGGGAGTATAATGCAATTTTTAAATTATCAAAGGAATAAGATATTATGGTAGGAACAATAGAGTTTTCAGTGTTGGTGCCAACCTATAATAATGTAAAATCAATAGGAAATACATTGAACAGTATAGCAAATCAGGATTATCACGAAAAATTTGAAGTCGTGATACAAAATAATTACTCAACGGATGGTGCTACTGATGCTATTGAAGATTTTATTAAATCAAATCAGAGGGAAAATATTTCATATAAGCATGTTATAAATTCAGAATTAGTTTCAATGTACGCAAATCATAATTTAGCAATATGTAATTCAAGTGGCAAGTATATTATTTTCTGCCATGCTGATGATTTTTTGATGCCAGATTGTTTAAGTATTTTGAAGAAGAAAATTTCTGAACTTAATTATTCTAATCGTGTGATTATAGCTGGAGATAGCTTATTTAGAAGTTATTCTAGAACATTTTTAAATAATAAAGGGCTTTCGATACATGGCTTACATTCCGGAGAGCTTGCTATTAGTGCTATTGTGAATGGTGGGGGACTAACGCCGTCTGGAACTTGTTATGCAAGGGGTGTGTTTAAATATACTAATGATCAGTTTATATTAACAAAACATAAGTTAAGCCCTTCTGACTGGACAACTTTAATTGTTCAATTATTTAATGGTGCAGAATTATATTTATGTCGTAATCTTTTATTTGTTAGGGTTGATGCATCTACTGCCAATGAAGGTGTGTTATATAAAGAAATTAAAAGTGTGGTTAAAGAAAGCTTTGAATTGTTGAAAGAAAACCTAGATAATAGACAATTTCAATTATTAAAAAATTATTTATTTTCAAATATAAGTGGAACCCCAAATATTAGCTATCTAAGTATTATGAAACAGTGTGGCTTTTTATCGAAATATGAGTTAGTTAAATTTAAGTTTCAGTATGTTAAGTGTTTATTTTCTTTTGGAAAAAATCCGTATAGTCTTAGCAGTAGATTAAAAAGTAAAATATTAAATGTCCTTTAAAAAAGAATTCAAAACAGGCGTACTATATTCTGCCATCGGTAAATACTCCAGTGTAATAATACAATTGGTGGTGGTATCTATATTAGCGCGCTTATTATCTCCACGGGACTTTGGTATTCTGGGTATGGTCATGGTGTTTTTAGCTTTCTTTAATATATTAGGTAATATCGGATTTGGCCCGGCAATTATTAATAACCAGAAATTAACTAAACAAGATTACGGAGTTATTAATAATTTTGTTATATTGCAGGCAATATTATTAAGTGTTATTTTCTTTTTTAGCGCTAGCTTTATAGCTGAATTTTACAAGCTTCCTGAGCTTGTACTGCCGACAAGGATTATGTCGCTATCGATTTTTTTTAATACTATTTTAACTGTTAATCAATCACTGCTATTTAAAGATAAGAAGTTCAAATTAATTGCAAATATTCAAATAATAAGTTCTTTAGTATCTGCAATTGTTGCTGTTGCATTAGCGTATAATGGAGCATCTTATTATGCAATAGTAGCTCAAGCTATAGTTAGTGTAGTGATTACATTTATTTTAAGTGTTGTTTATTCACTTAATTATATTAAATACTCCTTAAGTTTTGGTTTAGAGCCAGTAAAGAAAATTTTTGGATATTCATTTTTCCAGTTTTTATTCAACTTTATTAATTATTTTTCAAGAAATGCTGATAATTTATTGGTCGGTAAATATATGGGGGTAATACCGCTAGGAATATACGATATTTCGTATCGACTTATGTTATTTCCTGTGCAGAATTTAACCTCGTTATTTTCAACAGTGATGCAGCCACTATTGGCGGACACACAAAATGATAAAAAAGAACTTTATAGAATTTATATAAAATTTGTTAGATTATTATTTACTATTAGTATACCGATTTCTATTTTCTTATATTTTAGTAGCAAACCAATTATTCAGATTTTATATGGGCATAAATGGGATGCAGCTATTCCAATTTTTAGTATATTATCCATTAGTTTATTTGTGCAAATAGTGCTTTCTAGTACTGGTAGTATATTTATGGTTTTGAATAAAACCAATTGGTTGTTTGTATCTGGTTTTTTATCAGCAATATTTATGGTGGGTGGAATAGCTCTTGGGGTTTATCAGAATTCATTAATTAATCTTTCAATATATTTAGTATTGGCATTTATTATTAATTTTATTCAAGCATATTATATTTTAATATCAATCTGTTTTAATGAAAGTTTTATAAGATTTCTATACTCACTGAAGGTGTTTTTAATTACAGGAGTTATAATAGCTCTTAGTGAATTCTTTGTACAAAAGTTTTTAATTGGAAATGTGTTAAGTGTGATTGGTAATTTCGTTATAGTTTTTAGCTTAAATTTTATGCTTTTGTATATTATGAGAGAGCGAGTGTTTCTAATGCTTATTGATAGGAAAAAGGTATCATCATTATGAAAATTACAGTAGTTGGTACAGGTTATGTAGGGATGTCGTTGGCTGTTTTATTTGCCCAACAGCACTCGGTGTTTGCCCTTGATGTGATTAAGAGCAAAGTTGATTTGATTAATCAAAAAAAATCGCCTATTCATGATGAAATAATACAAGAGTATCTTGATACAAAAAAGTTAGATTTAACAGCAACCATTGATAAAGCTGAAGCATATTCCAATGCTGATTTTATTGTTATTGCTACTCCAACTGATTATGATGAAACTACAAATTATTTTAATACCTCATCAATTGAAACTGTTATTCATGATGTGTTATCCCTAAATAAAACAGCTATTATAGTAATTAAATCAACTGTTCCTGTAGGTTATACTGAGTCGATTAAGAAAAAATTTAACATTAGCAATATATTTTTTTCGCCTGAGTTTTTACGTGAAGGTAAAGCTCTATATGATAATTTGTACCCTTCGAGAATAGTAGTTGGGAGCGATTCAGAACAAGCTGGAAAATTTGCTGATTTATTACTCGAGGGTGCAATAAGTAAAAATGTACCAGTTTTGGTTACAGGATCAACAGAGGCGGAGGCTATAAAGCTTTTTGCTAATACTTATCTAGCTATGCGAGTGTCATATTTTAATGAGTTGGATAGTTATTGCGTCGTACATGGTTTAGATGCTAAGCAAGTTATAGACGGTGTTTGTGCTGATCCACGTATTGGTAGTCATTATAATAATCCATCATTTGGCTACGGTGGTTACTGTTTGCCAAAAGATACCAAACAATTATTAGCTAATTATAAAGATGTGCCAAGTAATCTAATTGAAGCAATTGTCACATCTAATTCAACCAGAAAAAAATTTATAGCAGAGCAAATATTAGTACTGCAACCAAAAGTTGTGGGAATTTATCGCTTAATTATGAAACAGGGGTCTGATAATTTTCGTGCTTCGGCAATCCAAGATATAATAGATACATTGAATTGCAGTGGCGTTAGAGTTTTAATTTACGAGCCAACATTAACTTGTAGTAATTTTGCAGGCAATGCAATTTGTAATGATTTGAAGTATTTTAAACAAACTTCTGATGTGATAGTAGCAAATCGCTTGGTAGATGACTTGATGGATGTTGTAGATAAAATATATACTCGTGATATTTTTGCAAGGGATTAATTTGTTTTGGAACAACATCAAAGAATACGAGTCTTACATGTAATAGCTGGCGATTTAAGTGGTGGTGCTGCTAAAGGTGCATTGGCATTACACTATGCTTTACTTAGTAAGGGTTTAGATTCATATGTCCTGAATGACCACAAAATTCCAGATGGTGTCAAATATTTTGAGAAAATCCATACTGTTGATAGCGTTGAGAATACCTTTAGAAGAAGAATAATGTCTTTATTTAGGCGTTTGTTTTTCAAAGTATTTGTAAAAGAAAACTCAATATTCAACATGAATTTTGGGTATATCAGCATGAATGAAATAAATAAATTTGATAATATAGATGTTGTAAATTTGCATTGGGTTACAGGTATGATTGATGTAAATCGGCTCAATAAAATCAAAAGGCCAATAGTATGGACTATTCGTGATATGTGGCCAGTTACTGGAGGATGTCATTATGCTTTTGAATGTGAAGGTTTTAAAAAAAATTGTAAAGATTGCCCTCAATTAAAAAGAGGAAAAAATAAGATTTCCCAATATTTACTTAATAAAAAAAATCATGGTTATCCTCAAATAAAAACCGTTTCAATTAGCGGTTGGTTGCATGAAATAGTGAATAGCTCTAAATTATTCAGTAGAAACAAGAATAATAATTATTTCATTCCAAATACAATATCTTCTGATTTCTTTTTTGAGAATAAAATTACTGCACGAAAATATTTGAATTTGACTAATGATAAAAAAATAATTCTTCTTGGTGTGCAAAATCAAACGGATTATTATAAAGGATTTGATCTTGCAGAAAAAGCATTAGAGATATTACGTGATAAAAATTACTTAATATGCACTTTTGGGAGACATGTAAATATCTCTACTAATAATTTATTAAATTTTGGTTTTATCTCAGATAATATTAAATTGAGTAATATTTATGCAGCAGCTGATGTTTATCTTTTTCCCTCTCGGCAAGAAACTTTTGGTAAAACATTAGCTGAGGCTATGAAATGTGGGACGCCAGCTGTCAGTTTCAATGCCTCAGGGCAGAAGGATATTATTGACCACAAAATCAATGGTTACTTGGCTGAACCATATTCACCAGAAGACTTGGCGCGTGGGATAGAGTGGGTACTACATCATCCTAATTATGATGAATTATCAAAAAACGCCAGAAAAAAAGTAGAAGAGAAGTTTGATGGTAAAATAGTTGCACAACAATATATAGATTTATACAAAAAAATATTAGAGGAGAAAACCAATGAGTAAAGTTGCACTAATTACATATCGGTAATGCTGACTAATTTATATGGTCCAAATGATAACTTTGATTTAGATAAATCTCATGTTTTACCAGCCATGATACGTAAAATGTATTTAGCTAAGCTTCTTGATGAGGGTAATTACGCTGCAATTGCTCAAGATTTGCAATTAGAACTGAAAGACTCGGAGCAAATTGCACCGCAACTGGTCAAGTATGGTATAACCAAAGATAATCAACGAACTACTTTGAAGCTTTGGGGAAGTAGTACACCATCTCGTGAGTTTTATTATGAATAGTATTAATTTCACAGATTTAATTCAAGATAAAAAAGATATTAGAAATACTCATATAAATATTGATACTGGAGAAGATATTATCATTAAAGACTTAGCTACTCTTATTCAGAATCAAATTGGATTTCAAGGGTCAATAGAGTTTGATGTAAGTAAACCAGATGGTACAATGAAGAAATTACAAGAAGTTAGTAAATTAAATGCGCTCGGTTGGAAACATAAGATAGAACTTAGTGATGGTATTCAGCAAGTGGCAAATTGATATTTAGAAAGTTAGCATGGAACAAAATATTAAAATACAACCATTAATCTCGATTATTACAGTTTGTTTTAATAGTGAGAGGACGATTCGTCAGACCATTGAGTCAGTACTTAATCAAACTTATACCAATATCGAATATATCTTAGTAGATGGCAAATCAACAGATAGTACAGTTACAATTATAGAAGAGTATGCACCATTATTTGCTGAGCGTGGCATACAATATCGATGGGTATCTGAGCCTGATGATGGTATTTATGATGCTATCAATAAGGGGATAAAATTGTCGTCTGGTGATTGGGTGAACGTACAAGGAAGTGATGATTGGCTTGAGTTAAATGCCTGTGATGTGGTTAACCTATATGGTGCAAATATAGATGTCCTGTATGGTTTCACCAGAATGATTATGAACGGTATATGTCTTAGAATTGGACAAAATATGCATGATAACCTAGAGCAGGAAACAATTAATCATCAATCAATTTTTATGAAAAAATACATTCATAATGAAATTGGTGTCTATAGCTTAGATTATCTTTTAGCTAGTGACTATGAGTTTCTTCTTCGTGCTAAAAATGCTGGTTATATTTTTAAGAATATTGAAGTGATTAATTCAAACTATAGTTTATGCGGTTATAGTGGTAGTAATTATGATTTATCAACTGAAGAAAATGCACGAGTGAAATTTAATCACGGCATAATTACCCGTAAGGAATTATTTGTCATTCGCTTAAAGCTTAAACTTAGGAAGCTTCTTAAAATTATGTATTAAGTTATTTATAGATAGTAAAAGTATTCAAAATTATGATTTTATGGTGAGATGATTTTAATATTCATTTTATAAAGCCTTTGCATCATTTTTATATTATTATCAAATTTAAGGTATATTAACATATGGTTAAACTATCAATTATTGTGTCATCATATAATACAGAGAAGTATTTGGCACGTTGTTTTGATTCTCTTGTGAATCAACTTGAAGGTGATATTGAAATAATTGTTATTAATGATGGTTCCACGGATTATGGGCAAAGTATTATTGATGATTATGTCTGTCGTTACCCTAAGATTTTTAGAAGTTATGTCAGAAACCATAATGGTGGTCCAGGTATTGCGCGTAATGATGGGCTTCAATATGTTACAGGAGAGTATATTACTTTTGTTGATAGTGATGATTGGATTGATGCTGACCTGTATTCAACTATGTTTCAAGAAGTAATAAATAATGATTGTGATATTGTTTGTTGTAACTTTATTGAGTATTATACAAATAAAACTAGTTTTGTAAGTGTTAAAAATACTCAAAATAAGTATTTTGGCAATATGTTGGTATGGAACAAAATTTATAAACGTGATTTTTGGAGAAAATATAACTTTTGTTTTATACCAGGTATTTTACACGAAGATAATGAGTTAATTCCTAAAGTATTATCGGTTGCTCAAAATATTGGTTATGTTGAAGGCATTCATTATAATTATGAACGAAGAAATTCAACATCAATTACTAGTGGCAATATGCGACATCTTCAATTTTTCCCTGAGATTATAGAGAGTTTGAATCAATGGCGTATAGATAATTGTCCTACCGATAGCTCACTAGCAGACTTTATTAGTCATATGGCGTATATCTATATTATTGAGGTCCGAGATGTAGCTTTGGCAGAATCATTTTTTCATAAGTGGAGGATATATTTCAAATACTCCAGATTCCATAGTTTGAATAATTGGGTTATTTTATTTTTATTCTCAGTTAACTTTAAAATGGCATATAAATTACGTTCAATTATTAGAATAAAACATCCAAAAAAATGAAATTACTTTCAATAATCATCCCAGTTTTTAATAATGAGAAATATTTGTCTCGTTGTTTTGATTCAATCCTGAATCAACCAAATATTGAACAAATTAAAATAATTGCTGTTAATGATGGTTCTACAGATGGAAGTTTAAACATTCTTCAGGACTACAAATTTAGGTATCCAAAGTATTTTGAGTTTATTTCTATTGAAAACCAAGGTGTTAGTAATGCACGTAATGTCGGTATTTCACTGGTAAATACAGATTTTATTACCTTTATCGATAGCGACGATTGGGTTAGCCCAACGTTATATCAGTATAGTTTGCCATTTATTGAGCAAAGTAGTTATGATTTCATTTGTTATGATTTTGTTGAGCATTGGCCTTCTGGTGAAACTAAACACGTGAGTTCTTTGACTCGCTGTGAGCGTAGCCGGTATTATGTTGCAAATGTTGTATGGAATAAAATTTATCGTACTCAGTTTTGGCGGCAGCATGAATTTAAATTTATGATTGGTGTGAGATATGAGGATGTAGAACTAATTGCGCAATTATGTAGTAAAACTCAAAAAATTGGTCACCTAAATTTGGCCAATTGTGTAGTCAATTATGATCGTTGTAACCCTACTTCGTTTATGAATACAGAGCGTGATTTTGAAAGTTTGGAGATTGTGTTTAAGTCTTTGCTACGTCTACATACAGAAACCAATGATGTTCACCTATTAAAATTTATTGCGACTACTTATTTTTTTCAGATGATTTTATTTAGCGGACAGCCACGAACATCTTGGAATATTTATAGAAAATATCGTGTGGTATTTGATCGTAAAAATATTGAGTCCAAATTTAGCCGGTGTATTTTATTGATACAGTTAATATCTGCAGATTTTTTATTATTGGGAATCTTGAATCTTTTAAAGAAGTTAGATATTAACGCAAATAAGTTATAACTTCATTTTATAGAAGTTTTAAATAAGGTGGCTAAGTGAAAATATTACATATAAATAATTTTTTATATAATATGATGATCTCGATTTTAGATATTTGTTTTAATTCTGGTCTACAAACTGTTTTGTATTTACACGATGTGAGAGTTTTTTGCCAAGAGATATATTAATGGTTAATGAGTGATAGATGATTAAAATTTACTTAAATGTTAGGTTTTTAACTCAACGAATAACTGGAGTTCAGCGTTTCGCTTTTGAATTATGTAAAGCTTTAGATAATTTGCTTATGGACGTTAATGATTTGCAAATTATTGGGTTAATGCCAAATAGGGAAATAAATGCTCAATATACAGATTATGTGTTTCATAATATTATTATTAAATCATGTGGTAGATTTACTGGACATATTTGGGAGCAGTTTGAATTACCATTCTATTCTCAAGGTAGTTTGCTAATGAATCTTTGCAACACAGCCCCATTATTAAAATTTAAGCAAATTATTACGTTACATGATGTGATCTTTATGACCAATTTGGATAGCCAGAAATGGTGGTTTAAAGCGTGGTATCAATTAATTGCTCGAGTCACAGTTCTTAGTGCTAAGTTTGTTTTTACTGTTTCGGAGTTTTCTAAAGCTGAAATTGTTCGTTTATTAGCGGTAGAACCAGAAAAAATTGTGGTGTTGGGAAATGCCGCTAGTATTCAAAATTATCCCTATGATGATAGTATATTAGATAGATTTAATTTACGCGACCAACAACATTTTTTGATGATAGGATCTAATTCAGCCCGTAAAAATACACAAATGGTTGCTAAGTTATTTGCTTCTGATCCAAAGCTTAGTAAAGCGACGCTAGTAATTGTTGGTGGTAAATATGTAAATTTGGGATTGGTTGATGATATTGTGGCAGAAAATCTAATTTATACTGATTATATTACTGATGGTGAATTACGTAGTTTATATACTAATGCAGATGCTTTAATTTTTCCATCTCTTTATGAAGGTTTTGGTATTCCTTTGGTTGAAGCGATGGCGGAGAGTTTGCCTATTCTCGCTGCGGATATTCCAGTGACTCGTGAAGTATGTGCAGTAAGTGCTTTATATTTTTCAGCTACTGATCGCCAGCAGTTAGCCAACTGTATTCTTCTCTTGAAGACCCAGCCAGAGTTGCGTGAGCGCCTTATTAAGAGTGGTCTCCAACAACTAGGTAATTACCAGTGGGTTAGGTTTGCTAAAATTATGCTTGCTAAATTAATGCTTGAAACGAAAGAAAAAGAATGAAAATCGCGATAGTACATGACTGGCTTTACACTTACGCAGGTGCTGAAAAAGTTTTAGAACAGATTATTCAATGTTTTCCACAGGCAGATTTGTTTAGTTTAATTGACTTTATTCCCGCCGGAGAGCGTGACTTTATTCAGAATAAAACCGTAACTACTTCATTTATTCAGCGCATGCCATTTGCGAAGACTAAACATCGTCATTATTTACCTTTGATGCCTTTAGCAATCGAGCAACTCGATGTAAGTAGTTATGATGTGGTTATTAGTAGCTCACATGCGGTTGCCAAAGGTAT
>JAIEMU010000109.1 GCA_019751895.1 Sphingobacteriaceae bacterium
GATATTCGGCTCTACGGCATCAAATAGTTTTTTTACAATTTGAGTCACACCTTGATAATGACCAGCTCTAAAAGCGCTGATGAACCCACTTGTACCCAGTTTAGGCCATTCCAATAAAAAAGACCCTTCGCGTCTTTACTTACAGGATCTACGATAATCGTACCCGTCATGGCGCTGTTCGTATTATAAACAATCATACCTGCAACAGAACTCCCTTGTAAACCCCAAGTGCTTGTGTCCGTCAAGCTAACCCTTGGTATCAACAAACCTTGGTCTGTGCTTTCTAAATCTAAAATAGCGCCAAGGGTAACAACCGTTGGATTGTCGCCAATTTTTACTTGTGCCTTAGAAGCAAAGCTCAAAACAAAAAATGAAAACAAAACAATCGACTTTCTAAAAAGGTTTTTCATATAAATTTATGATTACGCTATACATTATAATAAATCTGACAAAATCAGAATTTTACACTAATTAACAAACAAAGGTATTTATAATTGCTTAATTTTTTAATGAACACATCCAGAATTGTTGTAAAAAAGATGAACTAATGCCTAAATGCTAATTACGAATTGTATTTATCGCTGAAATTACGCTTTTAAAGCTGAAAAATAAACGCAAATTAATAGATTATAATACTGAAAAACAAATGTTTAAAATAAAAAATAAACAAGAAAAAGATACAAAAGCAATACGCCTATAAACCTTACACAATTGTGTAAAATTTTTGTTACACATCGCAAGATTTTATGAAATTTATGCCGAAAACAAGATCCTATCTCAAACCGCAAAACAAACATATTCGTTTAAAATAAAAATTCTATTCTGCGCAGATAAAAAACGAGATTGAAAAGGCTGTATCAAAATCAACTCTTTTTTTATTCATATTTAGGTAATTGATTTATTGTTGTACATTATATATAAGGTCATAATAAAACAGACTACACTTTAATTTCTAAAATCTAACGCCAAAAATTACGTTAAACTTTGTTAAAGCCATCTAAATAATTATCTTGCTTGCTTATGTTTGTTTTTGAATGAAAAAGAAAAGTCTTTGGGTAATTAGTTTTTTGATGACCGCTTCAATACTTGGTGTATTGTCCATGCAGTTATACTATATCCGTGAGGGTTATAATCTGAAAAAACAATTGTTTGAGCAAAATGTAAACGAGGCTTTAAATGCGGTGGTCAACAGGGTTCAGAAAAGAACGGTTATCAATCAATATAAAAAGTATGATGACAAGGCGGAGGCGTATAAAGAACGTAAATTGCGGGAAAAAACCGACAATATTATTGCTTTTAAAGAGCATTTTAAAGCCACGGAAGAAATTCGTAAGCGCAAACAATTGGAAAAAAGTTTTGCTTATTTATATTTTCAAGACAGTGTAATTCGTAAAACGTTTTTAAATCCCCGCATCATTACCGAAGAGGAATTTAATTTACTGAACAACAATCCGCTTGAAGCAAATCAATTAAACAATTCGATTTATGGCAACAACGTACTCAACCGACAAATTACTTTAAATATTCGCAAGCAAAAAATAGAGATGATGCAAGGCCGACTGCCCGATACGCTCCGATATTTGGCTTTGGAAAGCAATAGTATTCAACCCCGCATTATTTCTTTGCCTACCCGTGATGAGGATTTGACAAAACGTTTTGCTGTTGAGGATGCAATAGAAGAAAAAAAATACCAACAACAGTTGGATGCGCTATTTATAGACAGCGCAGGGCTAAACAACAAAAACTATAACCTTGTGGCCGATGTGGCAAAGGAAATGAAAATGGCAAACATACCTTTGCAAAAAAGAATTGACAAAAACACTTTAGACACGCTCATAAAAAGTGAACTCAACAATAGAAATATATTTACGCCCTATCTATTTTCGTTAAGTTTGGCAAAAAAAGACTCTGTTATATTTGCTTTTGAGACCGGTAAAGAGGCGCTTGACAAAAAAAACACTTACAAAGCCATTCTCTTTAATGCCGACATGATAAAAGACCCTGGGATATTGAGCATCAACTTTCCCAACCGAAGAACAGCAATTATTTCTACGATGAGTTTCAACCTTTTGTCGTCTTTGCTGCTGTTGGTGGTGTTGGTTTTTGTGTTTACCTATACCATGAATGCCATCATTACCCAAAAAAAACTGTCGGAAATGAAAAACGACTTTATCAACAACATGACCCACGAGTTTAAAACCCCCGTGGCAACCATCATGCTTGCCAGCGAAGCCTTAAAAGACCCCGATTTAAACCCCGACAAAACCAAAATTACGAAACTTGCCAACATTATCTTTGATGAAAATGTAAGGTTAAGCAATCATATTGAGCGGGTGCTGAATGTTGCCAAAATAGAAAACAAAGAGATTACCTTTGTATTGCAGCCTGTGGACATTAACGAAGTCATTAAATCTGTTGCCCTGAGTATGGATTTGTCTTTAAAAAACAAGAATAGTAAATTGATTTTAAATCTTGATGCCCGACCCAGTTATATACTGGGCGATGAACTGCAAATGAGCGACATGATTTACAACCTTTTAGACAATGCCATCAAATACAGCCAAGACGAGCCACATATTACCATCAACACTTTTACCCAGCGAAATAAATTGGTGTTGCAGGTTACAGATCAAGGAATTGGAATTACCAAAGAACAGATAAAACATATCTTTGACCAATTTTATCGGGTATCAACGGGAAATCTTCACAATGTAAAAGGTTTTGGATTGGGATTAAATTATGTTCAAAAAATTGTTTCCCAAATGAATGGAGACATCAAAGTATTTAGCGAAAAAGACAAGGGAAGTACGTTTGAAATTAGCTTTCCTGTAAGAAATTAAAAAAGTTATGAAAAGAATATTACTAGTTGAAGACGACCCAAACTTGGGTTTAATATTACAAGATTACCTTTCGCTGAAAGGAAACTTTGAGGTAAACCTCTGTACCGATGGAGAGGAAGGTTTAAAAGCCTTTTTAAAAGAAAGCTTTGACCTTTGTATTTTGGATGTGATGATGCCCAAAAAAGACGGCTTTACTTTGGGCAAAGACATTCGTAAAATAAACGCCAACACGCCTATTATATTCGCTACCGCCAAGGCAATGATTAAAGACAAAGCCTTAGCTTACGATTTGGGTGGCGACGACTACATCACCAAGCCATTTAGCATGGAAGAATTGTTGTTTCGCATCAATGCTTTGCTAAAACGCAGCTTTCCGCAGGTGGAAGAAGTGGTAGAAACGATTTTTAAAATTGGCGCTTATACCTTTGATTATCCTAAACAACAGATAAAATACAAAAAGGAAGATGCGCTAAAGTTATCCACCAAAGAAGCAGAATTGTTGCGTTTGCTTTGCTTAAAGAAAAACGAAGTGCTTACCCGAGAGGAAGCTTTATTGCTGATTTGGGAAGACGACAACTACTTTAACGGTCGCAGCATGGACGTTTTTTTGAGTAAACTTAGAAAGATTTTGCGCCAAGATAGTACTGTAGAAATACTTAGCGTACATGGAAAAGGTTATAAATTAATATTAAAATAAGGCATAAAAGTTGTACTTTGAGGGCATTATTTTTTTAATGCCCTTTTTTATGTCAAAAGTAACCAGCGAAAATCCCGCACATCTTGCCGCTCAATTTGTAAATTACACCTCCAAAAACATATTTTTGACAGGTAAAGCAGGCACAGGTAAAACTACTTTTCTAAGAAGCATTGTGCAACTTACCCACAAACGTAGCGTTATTGTTGCACCAACAGGCATTGCCGCCATCAACGCAGGCGGAACCACCATTCACTCGCTTTTGCAAATTCCTTTTGGCACTTTCCTACCCAAAGAACCTACAAATAACCCCGAAAATCACCACTTCAACACGCCAAAATCGATAATGCGCCACCTACGCATGAATTCCATCAAAAGAAGGGTAATACTAGATTTAGATTTATTGATTATTGATGAGGTGAGCATGTTGAGAGCCGATTTGTTAGACGCCATCGACATGATGCTGCGCTATGTGCGCAAAAACAACGCTCCCTTTGGCGGCGTTCAAGTGTTATTTATCGGCGATTTGCACCAATTGCCGCCCGTAGTAAAAAATGAAGAATGGAAATTGTTGTCAGAGTTTTACCAAAGCGCTTATTTCTTTGATGCCTTGGTGTTGAAAAACGAGAAACCTGTTTATATAGAATTAGAACACATTTACCGCCAAGCCGACCCTGTTTTTATCAATTTGCTAAACAATTTGAGAAACAATCAAGTGCAAAAAGAAGATATGGCACTCTTGAAAACCTATTATCAAGCCAACTATACACCTAAATTATCCGATCACTACATCACGCTCACCACACACAACAACAAAGCCGACACGCTGAACAAAGATTTTTTGAAAAGCTTAAAAACAAAATCGTTTATCTATACCGCAAAAGTGGAGAAAGAGTTTAGCGAAAGTGCTTTCCCCGCCGACCAACACATAGAGCTTAAAGTGGGTGCGCAGATTATGTTTATCAAAAACGACCCTACGGGTCAACAACGTTTCTTTAATGGAAAAATTGCGACCGTTATCGCCCTCGATAAAGACGAGATAAAAGTAGAAACCGAAGCGCCCAAAATGCGAATTGTTTTGGAAAAAAATGTTTGGAAAAACATTAAATACAATACCGACCCTGCCACCAAAGAAATTACGGAAGAAACCGCAGGAACGTTTACCCAATACCCCATTAAATTGGCTTGGGCAATCACCGTACACAAAAGCCAAGGGCTAACCTTCGACAAAGCCATCATCGACATCGGCAATGCCTTTGCCCCTGGACAAATTTATGTTGCCTTATCTCGCTTGCGCTCTCTTGACGGCTTAATTCTTACCTCTTTAATCTCTGATAAAGGCATCCGTCAGGACCATAATGTTTTTGAATTTAACAAAACCAAAAGCGAACAAGAAGACCTAAACATTCGCATTAAAAACGAAAGCGATTTGTTTCTAAAAAACTTTCTATTGGATAGTTTCAACCTCAAAACATTAGATAATTATCTTTTTGAACACGTGTTTACCTACACCAAAGAAGAAAGCAGATCGATTAAACAAACGCATCACAATTGGGCTTTGCAAATGCAAGAAGAATTGAGCGCTATCAAAATAAATGCAGATAAGTTTTTGAAACAAATACAAAGTTTATACCAAAGCAACGACCCAGAAGAAGCCTTAAAAAACATTTTAATGCGTGTAGAAGCCGCCGAAAAGTATTTCAATCCCTTATTGGCAAAGTTTTCGTTAAGCATTTTCAACCGCATCGAAATTGTAAAAGCCGAACACCATGTGAAAGCTTTTTTAGAAGAGCTGATGGAGCTCGAAGCCATGTTTTACCAACAATATCGAAACATTAAAAAAGCAACTGAACTTTTGAAACACACCATTCATCAAACCTCTTTTACCAAAGCCGATGCACAAAAGCTATTTAATGATGAAGAAAGAGCGGCTTTAATTGCAAAAGCATTAAACCACGATGAATTGGCGGAAGACAGCTTCAGGCCGATAAAAAAATCTAAAAAAACCAAAGAACCGAAAGAGGATACCAAGGAAATTACCTTTAACCTGATGCGCCAAGGCAAAAGCATTGCCGAAATCGCTACAGAAAGAAACCTTGTACAAGGCACTATCGAAGGACATTTGGCATATTATGTGGCCAAAGGGCAATTAAACGCAAAAAAAATAATGCCCTTAGAAAAACTCGACGCCATATTGCTTGCCATTAAAGAATTAAAAACCGTTTCTTCGGCGCAATTAAGAGAACATTTGGGAGGTACTTACACCTACGGAGAAATAAAAATTGCAATGGCGGCACACTTAGCCGAAAACGAATAAACTACAACTCTTGTTGTGGATCCCAAAAAAGATTTTTAAAATCTGTTACTTGATCATTAACTACCGCTACACCCTCTTGCGCAAGCAATTGCTCCATTCGCTCTGGCGGATGAAAGTGAAATTTGCCCGTTAACAAACCTTTGTGATTAACCACCCGATGAGCAGGCACATAGGGCAACAAACCATGCGAAGCACTCATCGCAAAACCCACCATACGAGAAGATTTGGCAGCACCCAAGGCCTTCGCGATAGCGCCATAAGAAGTAACCCTTCCACTCGGCACCAGCCTTACCAAATCGTATATTTGATTATAAAAATCGGTTTCCACTACTCAAACGAAAACTGAATATAATTGATGCTCTTATCTTTTTTCAAATAAATGCGCTCGTAATGCGTTTTGATGGATAAAACCTCATTTACCAACTCGGATTGATATAGATTATCTGTTTTTTGGTGACAAACCAAGCCCAACTCTTGCACTTTTTCGCAAGTGTAGCCATACAAGCCATCGTTGTCGGTTTTTAAGTTTATTTTCCCTCCTGCCCTCAACAAAAGTTTATATTTGGCTAAGAATCCCGGAAAAGTTAATCTTTTCTTTTCTCTGCTATCTTGCGGTTGTGGGTCGGCAAAAGTTATCCATATCTCGTCTATTTCGCCTTCAGCAAAATATTCTAAAAGCTTTTCAATCTGAATCCTTAAAAAAGCAACATTTGTGATTTCTTCTTCAATCGCTGTTTTCGCACCTCGCCAAATGCGATTGCCT
The DNA here is from genome assembly GCA_019751895.1 of Sphingobacteriaceae bacterium. Lineage (GTDB taxonomy): Bacteria > Bacteroidota > Bacteroidia > Sphingobacteriales > Sphingobacteriaceae > Pedobacter. Next base: position 6,615 of record JAIEMU010000109.1, read on the forward strand.
TTATAATCTACACCAATAAAATTTTTTTCAGGAAACAATTTCGCCATGTTTACGGCATACTCGCCTTTGCCACAAGCCAATTCCAACACCACAGGATGGTTGTTTTTAAAATGATTGGCAGCCCAATTTCCTTTCAAAGGCAATGCTGCTTCTAATTGATAGACATTGTCAAAAGTACCTATCTCCGAAAACTTTCTTAATTTATCCTTACCCACTGTAATGTTTTATTTAAAAATTGAAACGCAAAAATACAATTTAATATGAGCTATTAACTTGTTAAATTGAAATTTGTATGTTTGTAGCAAATTAAAACCGATGGAAAAATCTGCAAAAATTTATATCGCTGGTCATAGAGGAATGGTTGGCTCGGCTATTTATAGAAAGTTAGAAAGCGAAGGCTATACAAATATCGTTACACGCAACTCCAGTGAGTTGGATTTGAAAAACCAACAAGCCGTTGCCGAGTTTTTTGCAGAAGAAAAGCCTGAATATGTGTTTTTGGCAGCAGCCAAAGTAGGCGGCATTGTTGCCAACAACACCTACCGTGCAGATTTCTTATACGAAAATCTTTGCATTCAAAACAACGTGATTCATCAATCTTACGTTAATGGTGTAAAGAAATTAATGTTTTTGGGTTCAAGTTGTATCTATCCAAAATTAGCCCCGCAGCCTTTAAAAGAAGAATATTTACTCACAGGACTGTTAGAACCCACCAACGAACCTTATGCCATTGCCAAAATAGCAGGGATAAAAATGTGTGAAGCCTACCGAGCGCAATATGGTTGTAATTTTATATCGGTAATGCCTACAAATTTGTATGGCTACAACGACAACTACCATCCCGAAAACTCCCACGTGTTGCCTGCCTTGATTCGTAAATTTTATGAAGCAAAACTAAATGGCGAAAAAAACGTAACCATCTGGGGAACAGGAAAACCGTTAAGAGAATTTTTATTTGCCGATGATTTGGCTGATGCCTGCTACTTTTTAATGCTAAACTATAACGAAGAAAGTTTGGTTAATATCGGTTCTGGCGAAGATTTGAGTATCCATGACTTAGCTTTGTTGATTAAAAAAATCATTCAGTTTGAAGGCGAACTTATTTTCGACGAAAGCAAACCAGACGGAACGCCACGAAAACTGATGGACGTAAGCAAATTAAATCAGTTGGGTTGGAAGTATAAAACCAAAATGGAAGAAGGAATTGCTTTGGCTTACAGAGATTTTTTGAGTAAGCATATTTAAGATACAAATCATTACCCCTTTTTGTCACCCTGAGGAGACGAAGGGTCTAAACGCTTGTTTGGTTTTCTCACGCAGATAACGCTGATAAAGAAACACAGATGAAACGGAAAAACGGATAATCACGGGTTTTACTCCTTTTTGTCCCAAACCTATCCGTAGCGTTAAGCGAAGCGTCTCTACAGATGTCCATAAAATGTAGTCTCCGACTACAAAGCATAACCTTCAACAAAGGTAATTTCAATTAGAAAAGATTAGAAAACAAAAAAGCCTCAATAAATATTGAGGCTTTTGGTGGGAAATGAGGGGTTCGAACCCCCGACCCCCTCGGTGTAAACGAGGTGCTCTGAACCAGCTGAGCTAATTTCCCTTTTGCTTTGGACTGCAAATATAGAACATTTACTTATAGGTTTCAAATTTATTTTTACTTTTTTCAAGAAAGTACCGCTTCCAATACCGTGTGTGACTTGATTTCTACCAAATCGTTCACATGTAACTTATAGTAAATAAGTATGTTATTTAAAATCGCCCGTCTATTTCCGTTCGATATTTTTATTTCATCAATATGTTCAAAAGGCGTTGAAAATAATTTAGCAAAGTACTCGCTCTCCTCCAAAGAGATAAATGGGTGAATCGGTTGTGCAACAACATAGTCGCCTTCCAACAAGTCAAAAAAACAATGCTGAGGCAAACAAACTGTTTGTGGAGCAAAGCCAAAAAACTTGGTTAACTTCAATAAAAAAGCCAAATGAAAATTTACGCTGGGTTCTTTTACGGCATCAAACCAACAAAGCGAATGATGTATGAAATCAAATAAATTTTCGTCTGCATCTTGTTGGCGTATAGATTTATACAACACCTCATTTAAAAACATCACGATGGTGCTTTTTACAATATCATAAGGAATGGTGGTAAAAATAGGGAAAGGCCTAAGTTCCGAAATTCTTTGCAGGTTGCCGTTTTCTTTGTGATAAACAATCATCTCTACCAAATGAAGCGCCTGAAGGGTATTGATGTGTATTTTCGCCTTTGGTTTTTTCACCCCATTGATAAGATAGGTTTGGATGCCAAATTTTCGGGTCAAAATCTGTACCACTACGCTCGTTTCGGCATAGAGCGTGGTTTTTAAAATTATGCCTTGGGTTTTGTGTAACATCGCAGTGAATAGATTTTAACCGCAAAAATACATCTTTAATTTATTTTGTGGCGCTGTTTTATTCTGTGTACTTTTGCGAACTAATTTTTTAATTCATGCTCGCAAAATTCGCTAAGTTTATCTTTCATAATCGTATTTTCATTATTTTATTTTTTATTGTTTCCACCGCTTTCATGGCATGGCAAGCACGAAAAGTAAAAATATCATTTGCAGGCAGCAAAATTCTACCCCTTACCGATTCTACTTTTGTAAAATACACCGCTTTTAAAAAAACATTTGGCGAAGATGGTGGTTTAACCGTTTTGGGTATTCAAAATAAAAACATTTTTGGACGAGAGGTTTACAACAATTGGGTAAAACTAGCCACAGACATCAAAAACATTCCTGGTGTGCAAAATGTGATTTCTACGGGCAGTATGTTCGATTTTAAAAAAGATACTCTTGCGCAAAAGTTCGTTTTACAAAAAATACCAAGTGGCATTGTTCAAACCGATAAGGAAATGGACAGTCTAAAAAACAAAATTTTCGCACTGCCTTTTTACGATGGTTTATTATACAATTCGCAAACAAATGCAACTTTATTGGCAATCAGCATCGATAAAAAAATATTAAACACCGCCGCAAGAAACCCTATTTTGAAAGAAATAGAGCGCAAAGCACAGCAATTTGAAAAAACAAACCACATCAAAGTTCATTTGTCGGGAATGCCTTTTATCCGCACCGCAACAAGTAAATTGGTTTCTAATGAATTTGGTCTGTTTTTAGTGCTTTCGATATTGGTTTCTGCAAGTATTTTATTTGTTTTCTTTCGTAATTTGTCCGCCACTTTCTTTTCTATTTTAGTTGTTGTTATTGGTGTTGTTTGGAGTGTAGGAACCTTGGGGATGTTGGGCTATGAAATCACAATTCTTACTGGCTTGGTTCCTCCGCTTATCGTTATCATTGGTATTCCCAATAGCATTTTGATATTAAACAAATATCTTATTGAACTGAAAAGACATAAAAACAAACAACACGCACTCAATTTAGCTGTAATTCGCATCACCCCCACAACCTTAATTGCCAATGTAACCGCAGCCATCGGTTTTGGTGTTTTATGTTTTACAGGTAGTCAATTGTTGGTGCAATTTGGTGCCGTTGCAGCGTTAAACATTTTATTTACTTGGCTTATCTGTTTATGTTTAATTCCAATTATTTATAGCTACTTACCTGCACCAAAACTTAAAACAGAAAAAGAAGGTGAAAGTGCTTTCCTGCAAAGAACATTGGCAAAAATTGCCCATTTGGTAGAAAACAAACGCAAGTGGATTTATGCCTCTACAATCGTGATTTGTTTTGTTGCCTTATTGGGCGTTATTCGAATACAAGTAAATGGTTATGTAGTGGACGACCCGCCCAAAAATTCAAGCATATTAACCGATTTGCAATTTTTTGAGAAAAACTTTGATGGCATTATGCCACTAGAAATCGGCATTGATACCAAAAGAAAAAACGGAATTATGAATCTTTCTACTTTAAATAAAATTGAAAAAGTAGAAAACATGATTGCTGCTTATCCCGATTTTTCTCGCTCCATTTCTTTAAACAGCGGTTTGAAGTATGCAACACAAGCTTTTTACAATGGCGACCCTTATTTTTATCGTTTACCCAGCGATATCGAAAAAAACTTTGTTTTAATTTATTTGGCAAACTCTAGTCAAAAGGGCAAAAAACAACAAAATAACAACTTGCTGAATGGTTTTGTAGATAAAAACAAACAACAAACACGCATCAGTTTTCAGATGAAAGATGTGGGTTCGAAACGTCTAAATGAACTATTGGCTGAGATAAAACCAAAAATTGATAAAATATTAAATCCCAAAAAGTTTGAGGTAACACTAACAGGTTCGAGTATTATTTTTGCCAAAGGCACCGATTATATGCTTAAACACTTGGTAGAAAGCATCGCCTTGGCCATCGTCTTGATTTCTTTATTGCGCTTTTTGCAATTCAAAAGCATCGCCATCATGCTCATTTCTTTATTACCCAACATCATTCCTTTGCTTATCACGGCAGGTATTATGGGTTTTTGTGGTATTCCTCTCAAACCTTCTACCATTTTGATTTTTACCATCGCCTTTGGCCTAGCATCCGACCAAACTATTTATTTCCTAACCCACTATCAACAAGAGCGTAAACATGCTTTACAAAGCGTAAAAGATGCGCTAAGCAACACCATTAACGAGGCGGGTATAAGTATGACCCACATCGCTATTGTTTTGTTTTTTGGATTTGGGGTTTTTGCTGCCTCTACCTTCGGTGGTACTGTAATATTAGGCCTTTTATTATCTATTACTTTACTCGTGGCTTTATTTTTTAACCTTACTTTGTTGCCTGCCTTGGTATTTTGGTTGAATAAAAAGAAAATGGATTAGCTTTTCTCTAAAGTAAAGCCAAATGTAGTGCCAATATTGGGTGTACTGCGCACCGATATCGTTTGTTGATGCGCTTCTAAGATGTGTTTTACAATGGCCAATCCTAAACCTGTTCCGCCCACTTCTCTCGATCGGTGGCTGTCTATTCTATAAAAACGCTCAAACAGTCTTGGTAAATATTTTTCTTCGATTCCAATACCGTCGTCGGTTATTTCTATCAAATATTGGTCGTGTAACTCAAATATCTTTATTGAAGTTGAACCTTCTTCCCTACCATACTTCAATGAGTTTTGCAACAAGTTGATTAAAACCTGTCTTATTTTCTCTCTATCTGCTTTTACTGGCGTGGGCATTGTGTATTTTTCTTTGAAAAATAAAGAAATGTTTTTCTTCTTTGCCGAATCTTCCAAGCCTTCCATTACCTCTTTTGCCAAAACTACAAAATCAAACTTTTGGTAATTAATCGGCACCTCGCCTGATTCTAACTTAGAAATCGAATCCAAATCGTTTATCAAATAGCTCAGTCGCTCTACGTTTTTTTCGGCTTTGTTCAAAAACTTTTGCGCCAATTCGGGATCATCCAAACAATCTTGTAGGGTTTCGATATAACCTTGAATGGCAAACAATGGAGTTTTAAATTCATGCGAAACATTAGACAAAAACTCTCTTCTAAACTGCTCTTGTTTCTTTAACACTTCTATTTCTTGTTTTTTGGCACTTGCCCAATCTTTCACCTCCTGCTCCACATCATAAAGCGGATCGGCGCTAACGTAATCTGCCAAAGCATCTTTCAAATCTTTTCCCAATTTCAAATTATGGATAAGCTTGTAAATAAGCGTGATTTTGGTGTAAATATATCGTTGTAAAATAAAATAAAACAAGAGATAAGAAATCAAAAAAGATACACCAAAAGCAACAGAAAGGTAAAAATAACTCCCTTGAAAATAAAAATTAACCAAACCAATAGAGGTGGCAATGGTAAATGCGATGATTAGAACTAAAACACGTAATTTCATGGACTAAGGTAAAATTTTAGAATTAATTGAATGTTAAATTTGAAACTAACCCCATTCTTGATAAAACTGATTTAGATAATCCAACGTAAATTGATGTCTTTGTTGGGCAATGGACTTTCCTTTTTGGGTTTTCATCAAGTCTTTTAGCAAAAGCAGTTTTTCATAAAAATGGTTGATGGTTGGCGCTTGCGTGTTTTTGTACTCCTCTTTGCTCATATTGAGATTAGGCTTAATTTCAGGATCATATAAAACTCTATTTTTATACCCTCCATAAGTAAAAGCACGGGCAATACCCACCGCACCAATGGCATCCAATCTGTCTGCATCTTGCACCACGTTGAGCTCTTTGGAAGAAAAAACCACCTCGCCCAAATTGGCTTTAAAAGAAAGATTTTTTATAATTTGCTGCACATGTTCCACAACATCTTTCGACAGAGACAAACTATCTAAAAATTCCCCTGCCAATCGAGGGCCTATTTCTTCATCTCCGTTATTAAATTTGCTATCCGCAATGTCGTGCAACAAAGCCGCCAAAGCAACCACCAAAGCATCGCCTTTTTCGTCTTCATTAATCAACAAGGCTGTTTTATACACCCTTTCGATGTGAAACCAATCGTGACCCGCCTCCGCTCCAGCTAAAGTTTTTTTAACAAAGCAAATGGTTTCTTCAATGATTTTAGTCTTCGCTTGCTCGGGTGTCTGTTCTTCTGCTGCCATCGTACAATTCATATTCGAGCAATCTACAATCTAGTTTGCCGTTGTAAAACTCTATTTTTTTATCCGCTCTTAATCCAATTTTTTTTGCCAAATCAGGATTTCCTGTAAAAATATAGCCAAAATAACCCTTGCATTCTTTCTTCATAAAATCGCCCATGGCTTTGTAGGTAAGCTCCAACTTACTATGCACACCCAACCTTTCGCCATACTCTGGATTAAAAACCACCGCACCGCCATTGCCTTGCGGAACTTGTGTTTCCGAAAAATCACAAACCTGAAAATCTATTAAACCATCCACACCCGCTGTTTTGGCGTTTCGTTGGCTCACCTCTACAGCATCCGCCGAAATATCAGAGGCCACAATTTTTAAATCTACGTTTTTTACAACTTGGTCTTTTAAAATTCTACGTTCGGCAAAAAACACCTCTTCATCATAGCCAATTATATGCATAAAACCATAGTTCATACGATACAAACCTGGACTGCGATTGGTCGCAATCAAAGCAGCCTCAATCGCCAAAGTACCTGAACCACACATTGGATTTACAAATGGTGATTTTCTATCCCATTTGGTCGCATAAATTACACCTGAAGCCAAAGCCTCCAACATTGGCGCTTTGCCTGGTATTTTGCGATAACCGTGTTTGGCTAAAGTTTCGCCGCTGGTGTCAATAAAAATATCCGCCTCGCTGTCTTTCCAATAAAGATGTACGACCGCTTTGTTTACATCCGAACCCGAATTTGGGCGAATCCCTTTTTTGTCTTTTATTCTATCCACGATAGCGTCTTTCACTTTCAAATTGGCAAACAATGGTGTGCTAATTGTTGGATTATCTACATTGGAAGTAACCGAAAAATAACCTGAAAAATCTATTAATTCTTCCCATTCCATGCCTACCAATTCGTTATACAATTCATCAGGAGTATTGGCTTTAAAACTTTTTAAAGCATATAAAATTTGACTTGCGCAACGCAAATTCAAATTCAACTTTATACACTCTGAAAGCGTAATATTCAATTCAACTCCTGTTTGAAAACTGCGAACAATCGTATAACCCAAAGCGGTTACCTCTTCTTGTAAATAAGGCGACAGCCTTTTGTTGCTGGTAATAATTACCCTGCTTTTATTGTGGAAAACTTGCATCATAATGTTGCTAAGTTACCAATAAAAATATGGAGATTTGATTTTAAGAGAAGAATAACAGTATTTATTATGGAATTAAGAGGAAAAGTGCACGAAATCAAAAACGAAATTATTTTGAAAATATCAGATCAATTTTAAATTCCTGTTCTTACAATTTTTTTTAAAGCG
>JAIEMU010000153.1 GCA_019751895.1 Sphingobacteriaceae bacterium
AGCGTCAAATGCAATCAAATTGCCGGATTATGGTTCCAAGATTTTACACTTTTGAGGGGTTGGGTCAAAACACCCATGATGTTACATAGTTTAATTCGCATAGTGAAATCCAAACTTCAATTTTATATGTTAATTAAATTAATGTTTCTTATTATTGTCTTCAGCTTAATCGGGGCTACATTTTTGCATAAGTTAACTATGATATTTACAATGAGTGATAACTCATACCAAACAAATGAATTTGGTAATATGTCTCATCCATCGACATATCAAGTAATGTTTATGCCACTGTTAATTTTAAATATAATCACGGCAATTATAGAGGTATGTCTATCTCGCTATAAAAAATGTGTTTCTAGTGGTATCGCTACAGAAATATGGTTAAATTTAACTTTTCACTTTCACCATATACTGGCGCGAGCTGGAATAGGAATATTGATTGGTGCATTCTTAGTTGAATGGTACTTTATTTTACCTATTTTATTACAAAGTACTCTAAATATACCACCAGATAAGATTAGTTCAATGATTTTAGTGGCGAGTATTGTATCGCTGATTGCTAATTTGGTTATAGCTCGATTTCTTTCAAATATAGACATAAAAAAACTATTTATTGGGATGTTAATAGCTTTTATATTAGCAATTATATTTGTAAGTTATAATTTATACTATAAGCACATGATTTTCTTATCTGTGTTAGTTATCGCTTTGTTTTATAACTCTATACAGGCAGCTACTAATAAATTAATTCACTACGAGATAATGAGTTTAACTACAAGTTTAATTTTTTTAATTATAGGCACAGAATTTAGTTTAATTTGGAGTGGATTTCTATCCAGTGGAATCAGTATTTTCTTAGCTGATAAATTGAACAATGCTCACCATATTTTTGTAATACCTATAGTTTTAGCTCTTTTTATTTGTATTAACTTATTCAGCTATTATCATTTACGCATCAAAAATCAAAGTAATTAGTGGATATTAATGTCGAATTTAAGCGTTGAGTTTATAACCAACCAGCCAATTTCGGGGGATGGGCTAAAATACCCATTATGAAATAACATCAAGGTTTCCTTTTTTATCGCGATTCGTGAATAACATATATATGGTTTTTAGTATATACTGAATTATACTTGAGGGGAAATGATTTTATAAACTCCCACTTAGGGAGTGGTTTAGCTTCTATATTTAAAATAATTTATAATTTTATTCAAAATACAGTAACAAATTAATAAAAAGTATTTAAATTGTTACATAATCGGTTCTAATTAATATTTAAATTAACTTTCAATATTTTTTGAATATATATTTCTAATTTTTTGTTATAATGTTTACCAGCTGAAACAGCAAATACGGAATAGGTTAGTAATTGTTCATTACAATTTAATTTTTCTAATTTAGTAGAATTTTTTGAGAAAATATTTTGAGCGAATTGTTTGTATTTTGTTTGTTCAATTTCATTTAGCTTGAAAAACAAGTGTTCAATTTCTGATTTATTTGCATTATCTAACTGTTTTTGCCGTTCTTTTTCTTCTAGCTCTTGTTTTTCTTTCTGTTTAGCTGCTGTTTCATTATTTTTCTTTGTCTCCAATTTATTTATATCTTGTTCAGCCCAATTATTTTCAATCGTATCAATTAGATATTTCTCAAAATTGGTTTTTGCATTTTTTTTTGCATAATCAACAGAAGCAATAATAAAATTTTCGCCTTTATTTTGTAGTGTTTCAGTTAAAATTTCTTTTGCTTTAGGTGTAATTTTATCTGCATAACTATCCAATATTGAATTTATAAAATCGTTACTGACCACCTTTGGAGTAATATCAATTAAGGGATCTTGTTTAAATTTATTTTTGACAGAAAAACTAAACTCAATTCTATCAACTTTTCGACCAAGTTTCTTTTCGGAATATTCAACAGATAAATCAGTCAGCATATTTATTTGGCTTACTGATGGTTCAATTATTTTTTGTTTCAAATTTTTATATAATGGGTATTTATCAATTATTCCTAATTGTTCCTTTAGCTCATCAACACTAAACGTACGATGTTTTATATTTTTGTATTGATACAGTAACTTGTATAACTTAATTGCATATGCAGAATTTAAAATTAATAAATTTTTCAATTTGTATTCAGTAAAATTTTTATTAATTTCAATAAGGTACGGAATGATGGCATAGTTTAGATCATATTCAAATACACCACTTTTATAACGAGCATACGGAATTATATTAATTAAGACAAATTCAACACTTGAATCATTTTGTACTTCTCGAAGATGAATTGTCTTTTTTATTAATCGTTTTGCTGTATTTTCAATTTCATGTGATATTGTAGAAACACTAGTATTAAGTAATTCAGCTAATTGTTTTGAACTAAAACTAAATCTTTTGTTGATCTTATTCTTTGCATTTTCTAAATCCTCTTCATAAATCCCTGCCGCCGCAATTTCAAATAGTTTGATTTCATGCGACGTAAAATCTTGAGAATATGGAGACTCTACCAAATGATTAGATTGGCGGACTTTTTGTACAATTAATTCAGTATCAATGACCATAATATTATCCAAAAGTATTTGAGGTTAAGTTACCATTCGTTGAGGTTTGGTTACCGTTCCATAACACACTGTTTTTATTATTATAAAATATCACTTATCGTATTTTATAAGAAAATATATAAGTAATAACTCTTTATTTTTATATTTATTAATAAAAGCACCAACATTATAACAGGTTATATTGAGGTTTGGTTACCTTTCGTTGAGGTTTGGTTACCTTTCGTTGAGGTTTGGTTACCTTTCGTTGAGGTTTGGTTACCTTTCGTTGAGGTTTGGTTACCTTTCGGTACTTTATATAAATACAGATCAATATGTTATATATGCCTAAAATACAACAAATATATAAAATATATAAAATACAACAACCTAAAAAATAGTTTGTTGTTGTTATTTTTTAGTGGTATAATTGAATATTATAGCACTACTAGGTTAAAAAGTACTATAAATATTATAATTCTTATATAAGTTTTTAAAGAAGATCTAAATGAATTTAGCAAATTTAATATACAGTAAATATAAAGCTATGATGAATTATATTTATTATAAATGCTGGGGTGGAATTTTTGGGTTAATTTTCACTTTTATTTTAATACTAATTATATGTGTAATAATTTGGGGTTTAAGTTGGCACACTATTGTTTTAACAAGTATTCATCGGTCAATTCGTTTATTTGCAATAGCAGCTTGTCTTTTTACTACACTTGCCTTAGTATTATTCTTTAATAAAATATGGCAAAAATACACTATTGAACGCAGAAAATATCTTGAAGATTTAAAAAATAAAGTTGAAGAAAGTGAATGGACTAGATGAAAAAATTAGTGAGTCTAATGATGGATGCGCCAGAAATAAAAAAAATTAAAGCACTTGAAAATATTTCTTTTGCTGAATTTGTACGTTCTGCGGTTCGAGAATATCTTAGAGGATTTCCAAATAATGTAAAAGAAGTTCCTCAAAAACCACTTGCAACATTTTTATATTACTTGCAAAATGATATTAATTTATCAATTAATGACTATTACCAAATATTCACGTGTCTACATACTGAATATAGGGAGTTATATCAAGGTCATCTCATAAGTGAAAAAGAATCTACAAACATGGCATTTATTGTTTGTGAACTTTTAATGTTAGAATTTAGTAGCGGCGATATTTCAGATCATTCTGCAAGTTATTTTACCAATTCAATTGTACCAATTAATAATTACAAAGAAGATATTGAAAAATTAAAAGCTTTTAATTTTTCTCAATACTTTATATATCTGCATTATGAAAAAAATATTGAAAAATTTAATACTTTAGAGTTAATCAAAATAATTTCAGTATTTATTCGAAAATATTTAAGTTTAGAAAATCAACCAACTGCGATTAGTTTATTAATGAAAATTAATCCTATTCTTCTGAAATTAATTAAATATATTACATCAGAACAAACATCACAATTATACCAAGATCAACAACTTCTAATAAAAGATATATATAAACCAACGGTAGAAAATGCAAATTCTAATAGTGTCAAACCTTTCATCTATTTTGATAAAGACTTTTGGTTACAAGTAAACATTTCTAATTCAAAATGGCAGGATGGATCATATATTTATGTATCATTTGAAATAAAAAAAACCGAGAATATCTTATATATGGGCATGCACACATGGCTAAAATTTATTGACACCATAAAAAATAAAACACCTGGTTTTTATTTAGAATGTAATGATAAATTACTTGGATTAATTAAGACAAATCCGATTAGTATGAATGTAACCATTGACCATGATTTATTAAGAGCCTTTATTTCTAAAATAGAAACTGAAACGATTTATAATGAATTTGTAGATCTAAGTTACAGAATGTAATATCTATATATATACTTTAAGTGAAATTAATATTATGAATAATTTAGCACAATTAAATCTAACTAAAGCACAAAAAAGTAAACTTAATGCCACTCGTCGGTTTTCGATTATGGAGTTTTTATCTGAAGAAATTTGGACAACTGCAAGCAATTTAAGTTTATTAATCAATGTAAAACATGATGAATATACTAGACGGCTTATGGATAGGATGCTTGAAGATGGTTTAATTTTAAAAAGAGAATTTACTACGACTGAGGGTAAAAGAGTAATTTATTTACTTAGTGATATGGGGTACTTAGAGCTTGGTTATGATGTGAAGCCTACATATAGTTTTAAAATTTCAAATCAAAATTTTATTCATAACGAGAAAGTTCAGCGGCTTAAAATATTTGCAATTTTAGGCAAAAAAGATTGGCTTAATGAGCGTGAAATATCTCAAAATAAAGAATATAAAAGCCGTCCAGATGGGCTATTAATTATTAATGATACTAAAATAAGTATAGAGTTACAGCGTAATCGTTATAGTTTAATTGCACTAAAAACAAAAATTGCAAAATGTTTAGCAGATTGTTTTAATGGTAATTTTTCTAAAATTCTATTTGTTTGTACTGATAATTTAAATGCAAATGTCATGAAAAAGGCATTATTATCTGTTCAAATATTAAAAGGCAAAGATCATCGTGACGTTAATTTTACGGAGGAGTATAAGGCAAAATTTGAGTTTATTAATTACAATGAGTTTACAAGTTATATACAAAATTTAATTTAATTTTTATTAGGAAGAATCATGGCATTAATTAAAGCAATAGAAAGTAAATCAGAGCTTAAGCTTAAAATTTCAAGTAAGGTTATTAATGAAATAGAGCAAGTTCGTGAATGTGCCAAACAAAGAAATTTAATAATTGATTTTGATGAGGCTCTTGAGCAGCATCTCAAAAAGCTCATAAAAAAAGCAAACGAAGAGTTAACCAAAAATGGTTAGCTCTTTTTTTATTCGTTGTTTAGTTTGTTGCTTTGTTCGTTTATGGCGGACAACGAAGCTTGGCAACGAAAACTATAATTTTTTTTATTACAAGGCACGCTACAAACTACCGCTGGACACGGGTTTGTAGCTATTCGCTAGGGCTCATACCTTGTATTTATTATTGGTGCCATTCGCCTCGCCTGAGCGAGGCCTCCCCATTTTATCGCTGGTTTTAGCTTTGCTTAATCCCGATTAAATGCGCCGTAATATCCTGCGTCAACTGCACTTGCGTTTGTCGACTTGTCTGTTACTTAAAATGGGGAGGCCTCGCTCACAAAACCCTAGGGGGCGCTGGTGCTGTTTTGTGGCAGGCGAATGGCACGGGCAAGCCCCCACTAAGTCAGCGCAACTGGGGTTGCTACAATCGATTGGCGATTGTTGACTAAGTGGCACCCCCATCCTCAGTTTGCACTTCGGAGGCTGCGAGCTGAACGCTCTAGCCCCATAAACCATTGCTTGCTTAAACTTAAGACCCGCATCAATGGTTTATGGTTCCCCGTCGTTTTACTAAAATTGTGTTTTATTTTATAAAGGTTCTAATCATGATAGATTATCTTAACGACATTTTATTTTATATAATTAAGTATTTTTTTATTCAACCATACACCAAATTTTTTCTAGTTGATAATATATGTTGGGCGTACTTTGGAATTGGGGTTTTTACTTGGTTCTTTTTTAAATATTTTAAGTCTGAAAATTTATTAGCGATAATAATAAAGCGAGTTGGATCTGGAATTAGCGTCGGATACATTGGCTTTACAACTTATCTGTTATATATAAAGTTTCCTGACTTCATGAGCTCCTATGAAATCAATTTACAATTAACTTTAAGAGAGATATTTGTATCAGTAGTTGTTCCTCGGCTTTTTCTGTGTTTTATCCTTGGACTGTCTTGTTCTATTGTGGCATACATTTTTATTAAGCGTAAATTCGGTAGCGCATTTCAATCTATTAAAAATCGGTTTACTAAGACACATCATCTTGGAACATTAACGACTGAGCAAATGTCAGATGAGTTAAATAAAACGCCAATAAAATCTTATAGTCCACTTAAGTATTTTAAAATAGATCAAAAGCTAGTTTTCTTAAACTGGGATGCTGAAAAACATAAACCGATTTATGATAGCTATGCAAATTTTTGTAAAAAACATGCACAGTTCTTGGGTCGTTCGCAATCAGGTAAGAATCTTGGAATCCAACCGTTAGCAATTCAAATGATGATGTTCGGTGAATTTGTAATCATGTTTGATGTTAAAAATGGTGGTGATGATATTATGGCTCCGTTGTTGTATCAAGCGGCAAATAAACTCAATCAACCATATACGTATATGGAGTTAGGTGTTTCAGCACCAGGGCAGATTAATATTTTACAAACTAAAGATATTGATACTATTCAAGAGATAATTTTGCAATTGTGTAATATTCAAGAAACCTCAGATATGGCGACAGACTATTATCAAAAACAGGCTAAGAAAATTGTACTGAGCTTAGCTCAATTTGTGGCCAATTCAGATGATGAGATAACTATTCGTGATTTAATGACGGTTCATTATGACAAATTTTTTAATGCAAATGCAAAGGATGCTGAAAAATCTAAAATTGAGACTAGTTTACAAATTCTGGCCGATTGGGATTGTATTAATGCAAAAGGTGCACCGAGTATTAGTGAATTAATTTCTAGTGGCGGTGTTTGGTACTTGCAAACCAAAAACCGTGAAGCTTATCCGATTATTCAAGCTATTGTATCAGTGTTACATAAACTGCATAATAGACAGCGGAAAATTTGTTTAATTGCAGATGAGTTCTTTAAGTATTTAAATAAAGATTTTATTGAGGTACTAACTGAGGGGGGTGGCAAGGGTATTCATTGCATGATTGCGTATCAAACTGCATCTCTTTTAAAAGCTCCACAGCTCAACATAACCAGTCAAGATATGATTGGAACTTTATTTGCAAATTGTAGTTACAGTTTTGTTTATGGCTCTAGTGATCCTTTTATCGTTAATCAATTGGAACAATTGGGCGGTAGAGTTAAAGTTCGAGTTGAAACTGAACATACTGAGCGAGGTATGACACTAACTAATAAAAGTACAGGTAATAGGAGTTATAAAGAGCAAGACGTGCCTAAAGTATCCAAAGATATGCTTACTTTATTGCGTGATGGTGAGGCTTTCCTAATGTTCTCAGGGCATCCGACTAATCGCACGCATACAGGTACAATACCATTGATTAATGGTGTATTTAGTAAAGATGCGCCTGAGTTTATTTTATTAAAAAATCAATCTCGTGTGCTTACAACTGTTTATGTACAAAAGACTGTTCCATTAAATACAGCACAGAACACAACTTCTGAAGTTAAACATAACCCATTTTAATAACTATTAATGTTTACAACACTAGTTAAATTACTATATATTTACTATTTTATCAATGGTAAATATATAGTAAATAAGCTTATCTGTAAATAAAGGACTACGGTATAATATAAAAACCATTATTCTTTTTTATTTCTTTACATAGTGTTTGGGGCTAGATCAATATGTCCATCTTCAATACTCCAAGTAACGGCGCAATTATCTTTATCTACGTATACTTTTTTAAAAATAATTTGGTCAACTAATGGTGCAAATACCTCAGTGAGCCTTTTCTTGCTAATACTACAATTTCTTCGAGATCATCATAGAATTTAACTTTTAATTTGTAATTTTCAATTGCTTCAACGGATATAACATCCCAATATGTATTATCCTTGATATCAATTAAATTGCTCAATTTATACTACCTTATACTATATTTTTAATGTGGATAAGATAGTATAAATGTAGTAAATTTATAATTCATCTCTTTTTAGTTTTTCATGAATTGCCATTAAAATATAGCTTGAACATGTTCCAGTATAGATTTTCTTAATCCGTTCATCTAATTCTACAGGTAGTTGTATCATTTTTTTCTTGAATAGTTTTTCATCTTCAACTAATTTTTTGTTCTCGATTGAAGTTTCTTTCATTGACGCTGAGTTAACTGCCCCGCTAATTAATTCTTTAATGTTTTTCTTTATCATTTACAAATTCCTTTTACTGTGTTTATATTATGTAATATATATTAATATACTATATTTTAGATAGTAATAACTCGATTTCTTTAGCTAAAAACTTAAATTCTATAGTTGCTTTTCCAACAGGATTAAACTCTTTTACTGTTAATCCTTTATTTATTGCATTTGGGAAATCTGCTCTGGTTCTAATAATACTATTTAAGAGGTTGAAATTTTCCGATGACGTTATGAAGTCTTGAATCTCATCAAATTTTTTAGTGGCTGGGCTTACATCATTAATAAAGACATTTGTTTTTATTGTTTCGCCTTTTACTTCGCTTAATTCTTTTAAAATTGCTTCAAATCTATTCAGACCTAATAAATCCACGACGTTACCACTTGTTGGAGAAACTAATACATCAGCAGTAATTATCGCTATTCTAGTTAAGCTGCTATCAAATCCACCAGTATCAATTATGTAAAGGTTATCTTTAGTGCTTTTGTTAATTACTATCTCTAATTCTTTTTCCGTATGCACAGTTATAACATCTAGTGGTTTTGAATATTGTTGCCTAATATTATTGAGATAGGTTATTGATTTTTGACTATCTAAGTCAACCAAGATTGGCTTATAAGAACTTAGTAATGTCGCTAAATTTAATGTTGTGCCGGTTTTAAAGACGCCACCCTTACTATTGCAAATCGCTAAAATCATTTTTATAAGCCTTTAATATATATTAAATAAACAATATATATTATTTTACTATATTTAGAGTAGTAATATTAGATTAGTTTAAGTATAAAGTAAATATTGTTTTAATAGTAAATATATAGTTAAAGCATGGTATTTATCTAATCATTTGCTACGCAAGGATTATTAGTTATATATTTATTCGCAGATATAGGCTGGTACTAAAACGATTGAAACATAATAAAAATCAACTCAGCAAGGGTGAAATGCACAAATATCAAATTTAACGTGTAGCACTGAATCAATAAAAATAGCTATGACATAAAGCCACTAGCTATTTTTGTGCTACTACTTTAAAAACTTTTGTAACTTTTTTGCTGCTCAAAAAACTGAAAAACTTTTTAATAAATTGGCTCTTTGCCTTTGCTGGTTGCGACCTAAAGAATCTCTAAGCTCTTGACTGTTCAGTCAATCGCTAAGACATTTTATTTAGGTTTTTATCATGTTATCAAATCGGCGTACCCAGCCCATGCGAAAAAAAATATTGTTAGGGGTTACATCACAATAGCGGTGGTGCTCGTTGGCACTTATACAAGGTTCGGGTTTACTAAGATTTTTAGTTCTTTAACAAGTTGGATAAATTCAGGAATGATGCGAGATTAAACGGGGGCATACCGCTGAAAGGATATTTTTAGTAATTTTAACTTAATTTTTAGAAAGGTGCTTGATGAAAGCATTAAATATTATAGGCATTGCAATAATGGGCTTAATGGTTTTCGCTGTGATTGGTTCGTTTGTCGATGCCATAACGAATATTGAAGCAGTGGAAGTTTTAGGCGGTTGTTTAGGTGTTATGGCAGTTCTACGAAAACTACCACAACCAGAATCAACAATTAATTAATCTTTAAGGAAGTACACCCGCAAGGGTGTATTTAACTAATCATCAAGGACAAATTATATCATGGAAAATAACAAACTACAAAATGCAATTGCAATCTTTGGTTTAGAAAATGGTCAATACACTATCAACGAGATTAAACAAGCTTACAGAAAGTTAGCCAGTGCTAACCATCCTGATAAAGGCGGTAATAATGAAACCATGCAGTTAATCAATACCGCTTTTGCTGAGTTCTGTAAATATTTTGAAGCGAATGTAACGCTTGATCTTAATCAAGACGAAAACGAAACAGCACAAAACTTTGATTTTAGCTTTTTAGATACTCTAAAAAGGATGCAAGGCTTAATTATTGAAGTGTGTGGTTACTGGGTTTGGTTATCTGGTGATACTTATCCACACCGAGAAATAGTCAAAGATTTAGGATTCAAATTCTCAGGTGCTAAAAAATCTTGGTACTGGTCACCAACTATCAACACAGCGACATTTTGTCGAGGTTCTAAGAGCATGAAAAATATTCGTAAAGATTATGGCAGTATAATAATAAAAACTGAACAACAGCGAACTATAGATTAAAGTTAAGCGGGGATGACATTCCCCGCAATGTTGCTATATGCGGTCAATTGTGGCATCGAGCCACTTAGGCCGCTACCGCCATTAAATTGTATTTTATTCTAGGTTTGAATGGCGGTAAGCTAAGGTGTTATATTTTGAATAGATTGAAGTTTATTAACTATTGGTTTCCAATCAATGCACTTTAATTCGTTACTGATTAAGCTTAGAGAGTGTATTATTTCTTCATCAGTAGGTAATTCACCATACACAAATTTTTTGAAGTCATTATGATAAGTAGATTTTATTTGTTCCCATGTTTGCCTTGGGTTTTTAAATAATATAGCTTCAGCAGGATGTGCTTTAATCCATGCAACATTTGTTTTATAGCTCTCTATATCATCATTGGCTACTTTTAATATCATATCAATAAAATGTTCAGTTGAAATATATTGATATAGATGTTTATTTTTGAGTAACTGATTTAAATCATAAATATGCCGAATTTTTTGCTTTAATTGTTGAGTGTTGTCATCCATATTAGAAAATTTTACTAAACCCATAATTTTTTCACATAATGTTCGTTCTGCTTTTAGTACCTTAATGGGAAAGCTTTCTAAACCATATTGCATAATAATATCAGGATTTATGGATGGTAACTCTGCAATGTAAGTATGGATTATTGTGGATTCGGATGGTGCACTATTACCCAGAGAGGACACTTCAACTTGGATGTGGTTACTTGCTTGTCCAATAGTATCCGTAAAAATTTTATTATACTGGTGGGTAGTTGTTCTTATACTACCTGTTTTTCGATCTCTTTCATTATTATTTAACGGTAGAATTGATTCTGCTACTTTTGACACCTTTCTTATTTTATTATTTATTTGGTTGCCTGTATCAGTATTTTCTTTTATTATGACTAAATCTATATCTTCTGAAAATCTATCAATTAATTTGAAACACTTGGATAAAGAAGTACCACCTTTGAAAACTAGATAAGAGTTAATTATTGGATTTGCAAATAGGTTTTTAAGCATGTACACTACCCAATAATCTTTTTCAATTAGTTCTGGATCCATCTTAAAGTGTTCAGAGGCTTGCTGAATTGCTGTTTGAAATGCGTCTCGTCATTATGTAATATCATTTCAGGTTCCAATTAACTGCACTCTTAAGCTGTTTAGACACAATTTTAGCTTTGTATGAGCTACTACAACTTAAAGATACTCGAATTTTTTTATTAAACTCAGTTTGTCTTATATCTTCTAAAAACGCACCCAATAAAGCTCTAGTTCTAGGTGGATACTTAAATGATAATTTAACTATATTTTCTATTTCTTTAATCGTTAATTTTTCCAAAGACTGTTTAAATTTACAGTAAACATTAGCTGGATCAGCATCTGGTATGCGATTTATCAAACAAAACCCATCTAAAATCATTAATAACTTAATATTAGATTTTGTAATAACATTTTTTTGTTGGCTAAAACAAATTTTATAAGTCCCACGGGAGATAGGTTTTTTAGGAACTTGAGTATAAATTGTAATAGTATTGGCTACTTGAGTTGTTAATCCCAAGTAATTTAGAGCACTAAACCCAGAGATATAGCCAATAGTTTTACCGTTTTGTATTAGTAAGTCTTTTATTTGTTCGTTTAAACTTGGTTTTAATTGCCCAAAGGTCGTATTACGAGGTTTATAAAATTTTCCTTTAGATAACTTAGCTATCTGGCCAGAAGTAGCCATTCTGTTTAGCCCTTTATATAAAGCTTCTCTATATTCTGGATTTTTAGGAAAATCGTTATATGTGAAAATTTTACCAGTTGAAATTTTGGAAATTTTTTGTTTAATAATATCAATAGTTTTCATGGTAATTTCAGTATAAAATATACAGTAAATAAAGGTAGTATCTGGACAATATTATCTCATGAAAGCAAATATAAAACAAGTTTTATGTTTTTAAAAATTATGATATAGTTCGATCATAGTACATGCAGTGTTACTATTTTTTAAATGTTTCAACGCTTTGTTTAAATAAGTGTATATTTATAGTATTAAACAAATTGGTTTTGATAAGTCAAAGTAAATGAATTTAAATTTTACACAAATAATCGCCAAGTAAATTATTTATATGATGATTGTTAGCAAGTGTTTTATATTAATAGAACTAGACAATCAAAGCGATTATTTCTCATTAATAGATTTGTTTTATGTATTAACAATAGCTCTTAACTACGTTACACTCTATTATTAATTCGTTACCTATATAATATTTTCTTATTGTTGTATAATGTTATAGACTTAGCTTGCCCTATATCTATTTATGGTTAGTAATAAGTAAGCCATTATCTATCATGGCTTACTTATTACTTCTGATGCTATAAATTACGGGAGTAACTTTTTTTTAGTATTTATAAATTGATTGTAGTTTTCAACTAGCTCATCTGCTGCAGCTGTAATTTTATCAACTCGCTTTTTATATTCTACTGGATTTTGATAGCTAAGTTCTTTAGGTATTCTGCAGTATTCTGGTATTCTATCTGGAACCGTAAACCTTGCCACAGATCTTAAAAACCCTAATATAGCATTAAAAAATTTAACTTTTGTTTCCTCTAGTTCTGGCGAAATAAATTTATAATTAGGATCACTTTCTATTTCTTCAATGGCGTATAAAACTTTATAGCTTTCTCTCGTGATAATACCACCAAAATCATTATCTTCAATATATCCCATAAATTCTGAGTAAGGAAATATTTGATTAATTTTTCTGAATAATTCTTGATCATTTTTCTTATGTTCTGTAGTATATGATAGTGAATTATTGACTGATGGTTTTGGCAAATTTAAAACTAGTTGATTAAACTTTTTAATTTGTTCCGATGTGTTTTGAATACTTGAAGAAATTTGGGTTTCTGATAATTCAGTTACTGATTGTAAAATATCATTTAATAACAATTCAACTCCTTTAATTTCGGATAGATTTCTAGCTTGAAGTTGGCTATATGGTGATATTAGTTTACCCAAATCGATACCTACAGAACATGGTATTGCTTTTATTTTACTGTTGTGATTAGTTGTACTTCTAAAATAAACTATCCCTGTTTCAAAAGCTATCCATGGCTTATACATTGAATTTGCAGTCAGAATTGAAATACAAACTTTACAATCTTGCAATGCTGTCATTAATGATGCAAACCATGAGGTTCCAGCTGTAATACTATCATTATCAGACGAGACGAAAATTCGACTATCAGGAATGCTAAGATCTGTAAGCAAGTATTTAAGTGTTTGTGCTATATGTGCATCATCTTTAGTATGAGAAATAAATACACTTGTCATTATTATTAACCTTTACCTAGAATTATTTATATATTATTAGTTCGTGCTGAAGTAATATTGCCTAATTTAAATTTAATATATGTAAACAATATAATTACTGCATAAATAGTCAATTTTACTTTAATATGTGTGTAAGTTACAACTACCAGTTTGGGAGTGTCAAATACTAACTCTAGCATCAATAATATAATATTAGACTATACCCTATCTGTACAGCATAATTTAACACAAATAATGTAAATATAATTGTAATATTTATTTAACATTACATTATGTAATGTATGTTATAATACCTATTATTACAATTAATCATAAAATGGCACAAAAAATGATTTACATGACAAATGTCAAGCCCGAACTAAAAATGCACCACTTTTAGTCAAATTAGAAACAAATTCCCCGACGTAAAAGTGCACCATTTAAATCCACGTTTCTTACATTTTAGCAGGGATGA
>JAIEMU010000091.1 GCA_019751895.1 Sphingobacteriaceae bacterium
TTGATATCTAAAATCAGGTCCACTATCCACTACAATCGTTTTACCTTCAAGCTCTATCAATACAGAGGTTCTAAGCCGATTGTCTCGTTTATCATCAGAAGTACAAACCTCGCATTTACAGCCAATAATCGGAATGCCTTGAGATGTTCCTGTACCTAAAAATGTAATTTTCAAAATCGTCTTTTTCTAAATATGATAATTAACGTAAATCTACCACCTCTACACCAGGATTCTTTTTTGTATCAAAAAGAAAAGTGCTTTCAGGTAATTTTACATTTGGTGTAAATGATTTTACTTTGTAAATATATTTACTTCCACTTTTTTCAAAAACCACAACATTTACAATCTGTTTAGTGCTTTTATCGATGCTCAGACTCACTTTAAAAACAGCTTTTTTTGTGTCTATTGGCGACAAATCAATCAACTGAATGGTTTTTCCTCCTACTGAAGTTTCTCCATTATAAATATATTTAAATCCTTTTTCATACAGTGTGAAAATTTTAGCAGGATTTAAAGCGTCTTTATTGTTGTCCACGCTGTTAATTTGCACTTCTTTATCTTTTTTCAAAAAAGTCCAAACGGTTTTACCATCACTAATCAAATCTTGATTAGTCATTATAATTTTATACTTATTTGAATTTGCTTTTACTACCAAAGTTCCTTGTTGAATTTCCTTTACTTTAGCTTGTGCATTATCCAAAGTAAAAGTAAAATCGCTTTTAACAATATCGTAGGTTCGATATTTC
The DNA here is from genome assembly GCA_019751895.1 of Sphingobacteriaceae bacterium. GTDB lineage: Bacteria > Bacteroidota > Bacteroidia > Sphingobacteriales > Sphingobacteriaceae > Pedobacter. The sequence continues at coordinate 747 of JAIEMU010000091.1, forward strand.
TTACTTACTTCCGCTAATATTTCTTTGGCTTTAGCATCTTTTTGTGCAAAAGAAAATTGATTTCCTATCAATAAAAAAAGTATTAAAAATTGTATTTTTTTCATTTTGTAATGTATTTAAATCTTTTATTTTTCGTTCAAATTAGTAAAAAATTGCTCCAACGCATATTCGTCTGGAATTAAAACTTCTCTAGCTTTGCTTCCTTCAAATGGACCAACCACACCTGTTGCCTCCAATTGATCCATAATTCTACCTGCTCTGTTGTATCCCAATTTCATTTTTCGTTGAATTAAGGAAGTAGAACCTTGCTGGTGTAAAACGATTAGCCTTGCTGCTTCTTCAAATTTCGAGTCTTTTTCATTAGGGTCAAAATCCTTCAAACCTCCACCCTCTCCGTGTTCATCCACATATTCAGGCAGTTGATACGCATCTGGATAACCTCTTTGATTACCTATATAATCCGAAATCCTATCAACCTCTGGTGTATCTACGAATGGGCATTGCAAACGTATCAAATCATTTCCTGTACTTAAAAGCATATCCCCTCTTCCGATTAGTTGATCCGCACCACCACTATCTAAAATGGTTCGACTGTCAATTTTTGAAAGCACTCTAAACGCCAAACGAGCTGGAAAGTTAGCTTTAATTGTTCCCGTAATAATGTTTACAGATGGTCGTTGCGTAGCCAAAACTAAATGAATACCAATTGCTCTGGCCAATTGTGCCAAACGAGCGATAGGCGTCTCTACTTCTTTTCCCGCAGTCATCATTAAATCGGCAAATTCATCTACCACCAAAACAATATAGGTTAAAAATTTATGCCCATTATTTGGATTAAGTTTACGTTTGATGAATTTTTCGTTATACTCCTTGATATTTCTTACTTGCGCATCTTTCAGCAAATCATACCTTTGATCCATTTCAATACAAAGTGAATTTAAGGTATTGATTACTTTTTTGGTGTCCGTAATAATCGCATCTGCTTCTCCTGGCAATTTCGCTAAAAAATGTCTTTCAATTTTGTTAAATAAAGTTAATTCAACTTTTTTGGGATCAACCAAAACAAATTTCAATTGAGAAGGATGTTTTTTATACAATAAAGAAACTAATATCGCATTGATACCTACTGACTTACCTTGCCCCGTGGCACCAGCTACCAACAAGTGAGGCATTTTTGCTAAATCAGCTATATAAATTTCATTGCTAATGGTTTTCCCTAAGGCAATTGGCAAATCCATTGTGGTTTGTTGGAATTTTTCGGTTGCCAAAAGGCTACGCATTGAAACCATTTCGGGATGTAAATTTGGCACTTCAATTCCAATTGTTCCTTTCCCCGGCATTGGCGCAATAATACGAATACCTAATGCTGCTAAACTTAAAGCAATATCATCTTCCAGATTTTTAATTTTAGAAATTCGAACACCTGGCGCTGGAATAATTTCATAAAGTGTTACCGTTGGGCCAATTGTCGCTTTTATTTTATCGATTTCGATATTATAATGATTAAGCGTTTCTACAATTTTATTTTTATTGGCTTCCAACTCATTTGAATCTACCGAAACTTTATTGGTGCCATGATTATCTAATAAATCGAGATGCGGATATTTGTAATTCGCCAAATCTAACGTTTCATCATAGATACCAAAATCAGTCACCAATTGTTCTGACTTCACTTCTTCTTCAGTGGGTTCAATAATCAACTCTGTATTTTCTGCCACTTCAGTTGTGTCGGTGGTTTCAAAAGGCACGTTCATTACATTTCCAGTCAATGGAAAATCGACCACATTATCGTCTAAAGATTGCTCTACTTCAAAAATATTGGGCTTGATAACAATGTTTTGATCCAATTTTGGTCCTTTATTCGCTAAAGGAAAATCAACTGGTTCAAAAATCTCCTCTTTTTCTAAAATAATATTTTGAGGTACTTCTGGCACAAATTCTTTTTCTTTTACAGGATTAGATGGTAACTTAAAATCAATATTATAGGCAATAATCAAAATCGTTAGAAATGCAAAAACAATCAATCCACCCACACCTGTTTCGCCTATTTGAGCAATCAAAAGTTTATTTGTCCAAAAACCCACTTCTCCCTCCAAAAAATGAGGAATATCCGTACTAAATGAAAAAGAAAAAGCTAGTGTTAGCGAAATGAACAATAGAAAAAAGAAACTGTATGCAAGCGTTTTTGAAATGGATGCAATTTTTACTTTAAATAGTAAGCGATAGCCAATTACAAAAAAAACAAATATAAAAAGGAATGAAGCAACACCAAACCATTCGTAAATAAATTGATGCGACAATAAAGCGCCCAACTTACCCAGCCAATTTTGAACAATAGGCGTTTCTACACCTGAATTTTTAAGTTCTTCGATTGTTTTAAAAAAATTAGCCCAACCACCATTTGCATCAATAACATAACTTTGATCTTCTTGCCAAGTAAACAAATAAGAAGTAAAAGCTGTGAAAAAGTAAATTGAAATAACAATTAAGAAAAGACCTACAATTTTCAACAAGCGACCATCATTCAAATCAAATTCCGGTAATTTTTCAGGCTTTTCGACTTGTTTTTTTTGGTTTTGCTTACGTTCTTGCGTATTAGATGAAGGTTCTGTCTTGAACGAATTTACGAATTGATTACCCCTAGGCTGCATTTAGTATATTAAATATCATTTGATTGGCAAATATAATTAAATAATCTTCATAAAATAATTTCTTCGAAGATTCAACAACTCCTATAAAATGCTACTTTTTTACCATTTTATAATGTTGAATCCCAGCTTCTTCAAATTGAGTTCCAACAGCCTCAAAACCATTTTTCTGATACAAAGGCATTACCTCTGTTTGCGCATGTAAATAAATATAGTTTGCATCTTTAGGTAGATGAGCTAAAATATTTGACACCAAAAACTGACCAACTCCCTTAGCTCTAAATTCTTTTAAAACTGCAAATCTTTCTAATTTGTAGCCTAATTCTGTTTTTCTCCACCTACAAGCACCGCAAGGAATATCATTCAAAAAAGCTAAAAAATGCGTAGAAACATCTTCATTTTCCCATTCCAACTCAGGAGGACAATTTTGTTCTTCTACAAAAACTTTTTTTCGTATTTCAAATACTTTTTCTAAATCTACATCGTTTGTTACTTGTATAAATTTTTTATCACACATGAGTTAAAGTTTATTGTAAAACAAAAAACACCTCAATTTAAAAATATTGAGGTGTTTTATAATAATTATTCTTTTGTTGATTATAATTTATCATTTGCATTTACACAATTCAAATCTTCAAAAGCAGATTTCAATCTATTTACAAATTGCTCTTCTCCTTTTCTCAACCAAACTCTTGGATCGTAGTATTTTTTATTTGGTTTTTCTTCTCCCTCTGGATTTCCAATTTGACCTTGCAAAAATGCTTCGTTGTTTTTGTAAAAATCTAAAACACCTTCCCAAAATGCCCATTGCATATCTGTATCAATATTCATTTTGATTGCTCCATACGAAATAGCCTCTCTAATTTCAGCTTGTGTAGAACCCGAACCACCGTGAAACACAAAATTAATTGGCTGAACAGCTGTTAAATTGAACTTTTCTTTCACAAAATCTTGTGAATTTTTCAAAATAACGGGTTGTAATTTAACATTACCAGGTTTGTAAACACCGTGAACATTTCCAAATGCAGCAGCAATCGTAAATTTATCGCTCACTTTGCTTAGTTCTTCATACGCATAGGCAACCTCTGAAGGTTGTGTATATAACTTTGAGCTATCTACATCACTGTTGTCCACGCCATCTTCTTCTCCGCCAGTTACCCCTAACTCAATTTCAATTGTCATTCCCATTTTAGCCATACGAGCCAAATATTTTGCCGAAATTTCTAAGTTTTCTTCAATTGATTCTTCCGAAAGATCAAGCATGTGCGATGAAAATAATGGTTTTCCTGTTTCAGCGAAGAATTTTTCACCATGTTCTAACAATCCATCAATCCAAGGTAATAATTTTTTAGCAGCGTGATCTGTATGCAAAACTACCGCAACACCATAATGTTCAGCTAATAAATGAACGTGTTTTGCTGCCGAAACCGCACCTAAAATACAAGCGTTCATGTTTTCGTTGCTCATGGTTTTACCTGCGTAAAATTGGGCTCCGCCATTAGACAATTGAATAATCACAGGCGAATTAACCGCTTTTGCTGTTTCCATTACAGCATTTATAGAATTAGTACCGGTTACATTTACCGCTGGTAATGCAAATTTATGCTTTTTAGCAATTTCAAATAGTTGTTGTAAGTCATCTCCAAAAACAACTCCTTTATAGTTTTTTAAGCTCATTGATTAATTTTAAATTAGGCTCGTAAGGTAAAAAAATATACTTAAAAAACGAATATAGTTTGTTAATTTTATTTTTTGTTTCTTTGCAAACTATAAAAATAAAAATATGGCTTGGTTTAAGAGAAAAAAAATAGGAATAAACACCACTACTGAACAGAAAAAAGAAGCCCCAGATGGTTTATGGAATCAATGTAAAAGCTGTAAAAAGATTTTACATTCAGGCGATTTGAAAGACAACAAATATGTTTGTTACCATTGTAATTACCATATTAGAGTAGGTTCAAAAGAGTATTTCGAAATATTATTTGATGAAAATCAGTTCACCGAACTGTTCGAAAATTTAACTTCAGGCGACCCACTACAGTTTAATGACAACAAGGCTTACACCGATCGTATCAAAGAAACTACGCAAAAAACAGGCTTAAAAGATGCAATCAGATCTGCTCATGGTTTAATAAATGGGCAACCAATTATGATTGCTTGTATGGATTTTGATTTTATTGGTGGCTCGATGGGTTCAGTAGTAGGAGAAAAAATTGCACGTTCGATTGATTACAGTATTAAAAACAAAGTTCCATTTTTAATGATTTCAAAATCAGGTGGAGCGAGAATGATGGAAGCTGCATTTTCTTTAATGCAAATGGCTAAAACATCTGCAAAATTAGCTTTATTGAGTCAAGCAAAAATACCTTACATTTCATTGCTTACCGACCCAACTACCGGCGGTGTAACCGCTTCTTATGCCATGTTAGGCGACATAAACATTGCAGAACCAGGCGCTTTAATAGGTTTTGCAGGTCCACGTGTAATTAAAGAAACCATTAAAAAAGATTTACCAAAAGGATTTCAAACTTCTGAATTTATTTTAGAGCATGGTTTTCTAGATTTCATTGTCGATCGTAAAGAAATGAAAGATAAAATCTCAACCTTTTTAAAAATGGTTACAAATTAATTCAGCATCAAATCATTAAATTCATAAAAATTGACGTTAATAAAATCAATATCAGGTATTAGAGGAACCATTGGAGGAACGGTAGGTGAAGGTTTAACACCTTTGGATATCGTAAAATTTACAGCTGCTTATGGCAGTTGGATTCTAAAAAAAAGCAACAACTCAAAAATTGTGTTAGGTAGAGATGCACGTATCTCTGGAGAAATGGTAAATAGTTTGGTCACGGCAACACTTCAAGGTTTAGGTATTACAGTGATAGACTTAGGTTTATCAACCACACCAACTGTAGAAATTGCTGTTCCGATGGAAAAAGCCGGTGGCGGAATTATTCTAACCGCTAGTCATAACCCAAAACAATGGAATGCCTTGAAGTTATTAAATGAATTCGGAGAATTTATTAGTGATGAGGAAGGTAAAGAAATATTAACCATAGCTGAAAATGCAGATTTCAATTTCGCTGATGTAAATAATTTAGGAAAAGTAATTCATAACGACAGTTATTTACAAAAACATATTGATGCCATTTTAGCTATTCCATTGGTTGATGTAGAAGCTATCAAAAAAGCGAACTTCAAAATTGCGATTGATTGTGTAAATTCTACTGGCGGTATTTTTGTTCCAGCATTGCTAAAAGCATTAGGTGTAAATACTATTTTTGAATTGTACTGCGAACCTAACGGAGAATTTCCTCATAATCCAGAACCCTTACCTGAAAACTTAACCGAAATAGCGAAAGTTGTTCAATCAAAAAATGCCGATTTGGGTATTGTAGTTGACCCAGACGTAGATAGACTTTGTTTTGTAAACGAAGATGGAACAATGTTTGGTGAAGAATATACGTTAGTAGCCGTTGCTGATTTTATTTTAAAACACACTGTAGGAAATACCGTTTCAAACCTATCTTCAACCAGAGCTTTGAGAGATGTAACCGAAAAAGCAGGCGCAAAATACACAGCTGCTGCCGTAGGTGAAGTAAACGTGGTAAATCAAATGAAAGCTACAAATGCAATTATAGGTGGCGAAGGAAATGGCGGAATTATCTATCCAGAATTACATTATGGAAGAGATGCATTGGTTGGAATTGCTTTGTTTTTAACACATCTAGCAAAATTTGGCAAAACCATTTCAATGCTTAGAGCCAGTTATCCCAACTATCACATTTCAAAAAATAAAATCACATTAACACCTGAAATGGATATTGACGATTTATTGAAAAAGGTAGAAAACAAATATAAAAAACAACCTTTATCAACTATTGACGGTTTGAAAATTGAATTTGACAACACCTGGGTTCACTTGCGCAAATCGAACACAGAACCCATAATTCGTATTTATAGCGAAGCTGCAAATGAGGCCATTGCCGAAAATTTAGCGCAAAAAATAATCTCAGACATTAAAGAAATACTCAACTTGCAATAAAAAACCACGATGAAAAAAATTTATTTAGACAATGCTGCAACAACTCCATTAGACAAATCTGTAATATCAGAAATGACTAACGTGATGGAAAATTTTTACGGAAATCCATCTGCCATTCATTCAATGGGCAGGGAAGTAAGAACGCTTGTTGAAAAAGCTAGAAAAACAGTTGCTTCATTACTAAATGCTTCTCCTTCAGAGATTTTTTTCACATCAGGTGGTACAGAAGCCGACAACACCGCAATTCGTTGTGGCATTGCTGCTTTTGGCATCAAACACGCCATCACCACTAAAATCGAACACCATGCGGTAGAGCACACCTTAAATGCACTCTTAAAAAAAGGTATAATTAACAAATTAAGTTTTGTAAATATCGATTGTAAAGGAAATATTGATTACAATCACTTAGAAGAATTGCTTCAAAACAATGAACGTTCATTTGTATCACTTATGCATGCAAATAATGAATTAGGTACCCTAAGTGATATGGAACGTATTGGTGATATTTGCGAAAAATACAATGCTATTTACCATTCTGACACCGTACAAACCATGGGACATTATGTTCATGATGTACAAAAACTAAAAGCACATTTTATCGTTTGTGCTGCCCACAAATTACATGGTCCAAAGGGTATTGGTTTTTTATATGTAAACAGCAACATTAAAATAGAACCCATGATTTTTGGTGGTGCTCAAGAGCGAAACATGAGAGGTGGCACCGAAAACGTATATGGAATTGTGGGCTTGGCTAAAGCTCTAGAAATAGCTTACAGCGAAATGGCTGCACATCAAAAACACATTCAAACACTAAAAGATTACCTGAAAAACAAACTCATCGAAGTAATTCCGGGTGTGGAGTTTAATGGCGAAACTGAAGAAAATAAAAGTTTATACACTGTATTAAATGTATCCTTTCCAGAAATGGAAATGTCGGATATGTTACTTTTCAACTTAGATATACAAGGCATTTGTGCATCAGGTGGAAGTGCTTGTTCTTCAGGTTCAAATATAGGTTCGCACGTATTAAATGGCATCGGAGCTTGCCCTAATCGTCCAGCTGTTCGTTTCTCATTTAGTAAATACAACACCATTGAGGAGCTTGATATTGTGGTTGAAAAACTAAAAGCAATTGTAGAAAAAAACACCTTAGTTTAATAAATCTTTCGCATTTTCGATGGCCGATAAACCTGGATTACTTCCACTTAGCATTTCGGCTATCGTTATTATCCTATCTTCATTATTCAGTTTTTTAATGCTCGTAGTGGTGCGCTCTCCTATTTCATTTTTATACACAAAATAATGCGTTTCTCCTTTTGCCGCAATTTGAGGCAGATGAGTGATGCACACAACTTGCATATTTTTCGACAGTTCATCAATCACACTTCCTACACGCAAAGCAACCTCTCCCGAAATACCTGTATCCACTTCATCAAAAATTATCGTAGGCAAATCGGTATGTTTAGCCATTATCGATTTGATAGCCAACATCAAACGGGAAAGTTCCCCACCAGAGGCAACTTTACTAACAGGCGCTGGCAACTGACCCAAATTTGCAGAAAACAATAAGGAAATTAAATCTAATCCATCTTTACTAAATTCATCTAAAACACTGTTTTCAATTTTAATTTTCGCACTGGGCATTCCTATTTTGTGCAATATTTCTTCTACTTGTTTTTCTATCACATCAATTGCTTGATGTCTATTCGTTGAAATCAACTTTGCTCTGTTAAATAAATCAACTTTTAAAAAGTCTATTTCTATTTTCAAACGTTCGATTTCCTCGTCACTTTGCATCAAATTAGCTAAACTAGCTGATAAATTATCTCGAATCAACAATAAATCCGTCACTTCAGTAACCCTATGTTTCTGTTGCAAAGTGTAAATTAAATCCAAACGATGGTTTATAAATTCAATTCTTTGAGGATTAAAAACCACATCATCTTCTAAACGTATAATTTCAGAAGAAATATCTTTTACTTCTACCAACACCGATTTCAAACGCTCTGTCAGCTCATTGTAAGTAGCGTTAAACTTTTCGATGTGCTGTAATTGACCAACACATTCTTTAAGTGCTAACGATACAGAAAGCTCTTGTTCCGTAAGTAAAATACTAGAATTTAACAAATTACGTTTTATTTCCTCTGCATTACTTAACAACTGCAACTCCAATTCTAAATCAGCTTGCTCGCCAATTTTTAAGTCCGCTTGTTCTAATTCATCAAATAAAAACTGTTCGTAATCTTGCTTTTTACTGCGTTCATCATTTTCAATTTGCATTTTCTTTAATGCAGTCTTTTTTTGTTGAAATTGTTTGAAACCTGATTTATATGCAAATAATTCAGAACCATGATTGGCTAAAGAATCGACCACTGAAAGCTGAAAATTAGCGTCGTTAATTTCTAACGTTGCATGTTGAGAATGAATATCTATCAATTTTTCACCAATTTGCTTCATCAAAGTCAAATTTACTGGCGAGTCATTAATAAAAGCTCTTGATTTTCCATCGATTGATATTTCACGTCGTAAAATCGTTTCTAGATGAAAATCCAACTCATTATTATCAAATAATTCTTTTAAATTTTCATTTTCAAGCTTAAAAAATCCTTCAATCACACATTTTTTATCTTGATTGAAAAAATATTTCGTTTCCGCTCTTTGTCCTAAAATAAGAGACAAAGCGCCTAAAATAATAGATTTTCCTGCGCCCGTTTCGCCCGTAATGATATTAAGTTGAGCGTCAAATTCAACATCTACACTATCAATTAAAGCGTAATTTCGTATGGTTAGTTTTTGTAGCATATTTCTGCTAAATTATAAAATCTAAATCAAATGAAGCCCATTGATTTTAGATAAATTACGGAATTATTATTTTTTCATTCTTTAACTTAAATTAGCAAAACAAATATGTTAAATTTGAAAAAAATAGTTGTTTTGAAAAATAATTTAGCACATTTTAATTCCGTTTTTTCGGTTGACTGCGTAATCTTTGGATTTGATGAAGGCGAACTGAAAATTTTATTAATAGAACGAAACACCGTTCCATATATCAATTGGTGGGCACTACCTGGCAATCTTATCAATCAAAATGAAACGTTAGACGCATCTGCTAATCGAATTCTTTACGAACTCACTGGCGTAAAGGATGTATTGATGGAACAATATTTTACTTTTGATGGCGTAAAAAGACATCCACAAGGCAGAATATTAACCGTAGCCTATTACGCAATTTTGAGATTAAGCACGCACAAAACACTAAAACCTGTAACCGATTTCGCAAAAGATGCAGCATGGATAAATGTAAAAGAACTCCCAAAATTAGCTTTTGACCACCAACAAATTGTAGAAAAGGGATTAGAAAAAATTAAAAATCAAATTAAAAACCAACCAATTGCATTTGAATTGTTGCCTGAAAAATTTACGCTAACTCAAATTCAACAAGTTTATGAACTTATTTTAGATAAGAAACTAGATAAAAGAAATTTCAGAAAAAAAATACTAAATTTCAACATTTTAAAAGAATTAGACGAGAAACAAGAAGGCGTTTCATTTAGAGCAGCAACACTTTATAAATTTGACAAAAGAAAATACACCCAATTTTTCGGCAAAGGAATATCCTTTTAAAAACAACCAAAACATGAAAAAAAAACTAAGCATTCTATTTTTATTATTTTGCAGTTTTGCAAAAGCACAATCAACCAACAAAATCATAATCGACACTTTAGAAAAAAAAGACATCATGATAAACGTTTGCAACAAAGACTCTTTACTGAAATTTGATGAATTTAAAAAAGGATACGACCCAAACTACAATTACTACCAGCCAAAAGCTAAAGTTGTGGCTACGCTAAAAGAACTGAGTGAAGGAAAAAAAATAACCATCATTTTGGGTACTTGGTGTGAAGATAGCAGGCAATATGTTCCTTTTTTCTTTAAAATATTGGACGAAGCAAAAATAGACATGAAAAACATCACCTTAATTGGTGTGGATAGAAATAAACAAGCAGACAAAGGCTTGATAGAGCATTTAAACATAAAAAATGTACCTACTTTTATCTTTTTTGATTCAAAAGATAAAGAAATTGGTAGAATTGTTGAGTTTCCAAAAGAAACATTGGAAGAAGACATGCAAATTATTTTAAGCACAAAGCCCTAAATAAAAATGCTTTCGATTAGTGACAATGAATGGTCTAGCCTGCTTAAAAATGAATTTGACAAACCTTATTTTAAAGACATCAACACATTTTTAGACCAAGAAAGTAAAAAAGACATTGTTTTTTTTCCAAATAAAGAAAACATTTTTACTGCGTTCAACCTTAGCCCTTTCTCAAAAGTGAAAGTTGTTATTTTAGGACAAGACCCCTATCATGGGCAAAACCAAGCACATGGTTTATCCTTTTCAGTACAAAGCGGAAAAATACCCCCTTCATTACAAAATATATACAAAGCGATAAAACTAGATATTTCATCTTACGAGATACCAAAAAATGGCGACTTAACGCATTGGGCAAAACAAGGCATTTTGTTACTCAACGCTACACTAACTGTTGAAGCTAACAAAGCAGGTTCGCACCAAAATATAGGTTGGGAAAATTTTACAGATAAAGTAATTTCAATTTTATCTTCACAAAAAGAAAATTTGATTTTTATGCTTTGGGGAAAATTTGCACAAAAAAAGGCTAATTTAATAGATATTAAAAAACATCTAATTTTAACCGCCCCTCATCCCTCTCCTTTTTCTGCTTACAACGGTTTTTTTGATTGCAAGCACTTTTCAAAAGCAAATAAATTTCTGATAGAAAACGAAAAAGAACCTATAAATTGGTAGTTCTTAATATTCTAAAGGCACAATTGGTTCTTTCTTGTTGGTACTCATAATCATCATCGTTTGGAATGTTTTAACCACTGATATTCTGCTAATTTTATCCATAATTAAACGTTCATAAGCCTTAATATCACTCACATATACTTTTAAAATAAAATCAGCTTGCCCCGTTACGTGATGACATTCAGTAATCTCTTTAATTCCAGCAACTTCATCCAAAAAAATCTGAATGGTGTTATTTTTATGAAAATCTAATTGAATTTGAATAAAGGTTTTAATCCCTAAACCCAATTTCTCCTCATCCACCAAAGCATGGTAACTTTTAATGTAGCCAGTCATTTCTAACTTACGTACACGTTCCAAGGTTGGCGCAGGAGATAAGCCTATTTCCTGAGAAAGAAGTAAATTTGTGATTCTTCCACTTTCTTGTAATAGTTTAAGTATTTTAAAGTCTATTTTATCTAATTCTAATGCCATAATAGCACAAAGTTACTTAATTATATTTGGCAATAACAAATTTAACAAAATTTAATTCCATTTTGCATTTTTATTAAACTTATTAAAATATTTTTTTAGATTTGTCTAAAAAAATATGCAATCGTTCACAATAGAAAATTATTTAAAAAAAATATATCACCTTACGCAACGGGAAAACAAACCTGTGCAAACCAATGCAATAGCAGATGGAATGAATACTTCGGCAGCATCGGTTACGGATATGATAAAAAAACTATCTGCAAAAAAATTAGTTAACTACACTAAATACCAAGGTGTTACTCTAACAGAGGAAGGCAATAAAAAAGCGATAAACATCATTCGTAAACATCGGCTTTGGGAAGTATTTTTAGTGAACACCCTACATTTTAAATGGGATGAAGTACACGAAATTGCCGACCAGCTAGAGCATGTAAAATCCGATGTATTAATCGACCGATTGGAAAAGCACCTCAATTACCCAATAACCGACCCACATGGCGATTTAATTCCTGACAAAAATGGATTATTTAAAGACGTAAATTTTAAACCCTTAAATTTATTACATCAAAACCAAGAAGCGACGATTGTTGGGGTAAGCGAACATTCAAGTAGTTTTTTAAAACGTTTGGAAGAACTAAATTTAATTATTGGGCAAAAAATAACCTTTATTAATGTAGTGGATTTCGACAACTCAATAGAAATAAAAATACTTGATAATCAAATAAATATAAGTAAAGAAATTGCTAAAAATATTTTAATTACGATATAAAAATGAAACAGTCCACATCATTAAGCGAAGTACATCAAAGTATCGATACGCAAAAAAAAACCGGTTGGCGAAAAATTATTTCGTTTTTAGGCCCTGCTTATTTGGTAAGTGTGGGTTACATGGACCCCGGAAATTGGGCTACAGATATTGCTGGTGGAAGTAAATTTGGATATCAATTACTTTGGGTATTATTAGTTTCTAATTTAATTGCCTTGTTACTGCAATCTTTGAGTGCAAAACTAGGCATCGTAAAAGGGCTAGATTTAGCACAAGCATCAAAAAAAATGTATCCTAAATGGGTAAATTTCCCATTATTTGCTTTAGCCCAAACCGCAATTATTGCCTGCGATTTGGCAGAGATAATTGGCATGGCAATCGGATTAAACCTTTTGTTTGGCTTACCTTTAATTTGGGGAATTTCAATCACCATTTTCGATACGATATTGCTACTTTTCCTTTTAAATAAAGGAATGCGAAAAATGGAAGTTTTTATCGTTTCGATGGTTTTTATTGTAGGAGCAGCTTTTTTAGTCGAATTATTTATCGTAAAACCCAACTTTATAGATATCGCCAAATAAAATGTAT
>JAIEMU010000003.1 GCA_019751895.1 Sphingobacteriaceae bacterium
GCAGATGGGCAGGTAGATAAAGCAAAGTTAAAACTTTGGTACAATGGCTATAATTTTGCAGGTAACGAAGAACAAAAAGTTTATAATCCATTTGATATCTTATTGTTTTGTAGTAAAAACTATGACTATCGTAGCTATTGGTTTGAGACAGCCACGCCAACATTTTTGGTGCGCTTAATTGAGAGTGAGCAATATTACATCCCAGATTTAGAAGAGGTTTTAGTTCCTGAAAGTAGTTTGTCTAGCTTTGATGTTGATGAAATTACTTTAACGACGCTATTATTTCAAACTGGATATTTGACGATAAAACGCGTAACGCAACTAGGTACACAAAGAGCTTATGTACTTGGTTACCCAAATTTGGAAGTAAAAGCCAGCTTAAATGATAAATTAGCGACGATTGGAACTAGTTTACAACGTAAAGATCAAGTCTTGGGCAAAGTTGCAGGGCTTTTCTTGTCGAATAAATTCGCAGATTTGAAATCTATATTTAGTAGTCATTTTGCCAGTATCCCACATGATTGGTATCGTAATAACAATATAGCCAATTACGAAGGGTTTTATGCCAGTATCGTGTATAGTTATTTGGCGGCATTGGGCTATGACCTAAGAGCTGAAGACACTACCAACCAGGGTAGAATTGATTTGACGATGATAATGCCGGATAAAGTTATCATACTGGAATTTAAACTAACTAAATACGGCAGTGCATCCGAAGCGCTTGAGCAAATTAAGGCAAAAGGCTATGCAAGTAAATACTTAGCGGAAAATAAACCAATTTATTTAGTCGAAATTAGCTTTGATGCTGAGAGTAAAAATGTAGTTGAGTGTTTGTATGAGAAAATCTAAATCATGAAAAAATTACCGATTGGAATATCAACTTTAGCCAAAATTCGTGCTGAAGATTATATCTATGTTGATAAGACTCATCATGTAGCTAAGTTGTTTAACAGTGGTGGAAGGTATTATTTTCTATCACGCCCACGGCGTTTTGGTAAATCTTTATTTTTAGATACGCTCAAACAGGCGTTTTTAGGTCGCAAGGATTTATTTACGGGCTTGTATTTAGAACAAAACTGGGATTGGAACAAAAGCTATCCAGTCATCCATTTTAGTTTTGGTGGTAGTTCAGCCTACGAGAGTAAAACAACTTTTTTAGATATTGTTTGGCAAAATTTGCAGAAATATGCCCAACTCTATGACGTTAATTTAGATACAACACGCAATTATGGGACTGCCTTTTATCAACTAATTCAAGATATATCGAACCATCAGCAGCAGCAAGTAGTAATTCTGATTGATGAATATGACAAACCGATATTAGATAATATTACCAACAAAATACAAGCAATCGAAATGCGTGAGATGCTTAAAGATTTATATAGCATAATTAAAGAGTGCGATGAATATATCAAATTTGTGTTATTAACTGGTGTATCTAAATTTAGTAAAGTCAGTTTATTTAGTGGTCTGAATATATTAGATGATATCTCCCTAAACACTAATTATGCAGATATTTGTGGTTACACGCAAAGCGAGCTAGAGCAAGAGTTTTCCGAGCATTTAGCTGATGGTAATATTGATAAAACTGAATTAAAACTTTGGTACAATGGCTATAATTTTGCAGGTAGTGCAGAGCAAAAAGTCTATAATCCATTTGATATTTTATTATTTTGTAATAATAATTACCAATATCGTAGCTATTGGTTTGAAACAGCCACGCCAACATTTTTGGTGCGCTTATTGCAGAGCCAACATTATTTCATGCCTAAGTTAGAGCGCTTGATTATCGGTGAGGCTCAATTAGCTAGTTTTGATGTGGATAATATCCAGCTAATTACGTTATTATTTCAAACTGGTTATTTGACTATCGAAGGAACAACCAAGATAGGCACTCAATTTGCTTATATTTTGCGTTATCCAAATTTGGAAGTGAAAGCCAGCTTAAATAATAGCTTATTAGATATAAGTGGAAATATAAATGTCAAAAATGACAATAGCTACAATTTAAGTGTCGCATTAGCTGATAGTGATTTTGCTGCTCTCGCACCTATTTTCACAAGTCATTTTGCCAGTATCCCACATGATTGGTATCGTAATAACAATATAGCCAATTACGAAGGGTTTTATGCCAGTATCGTGTATAGTTATTTGGCAGCACTGGGTTATGATCTAAGAGCCGAAGATACGACCAACCAAGGCAGAATTGACTTAACCATGATAATGCCGGATAAGGTTATAATATTGGAATTTAAACTAACTAAATACGGCAGCGCATCCGAAGCGCTTGAGCAAATCAAGGCAAAAGGTTATGCAAGTAAATATCTAGCGGAAAATAAACCAATTTATTTGCTGGGCATTAGCTTTGATGCTGAAAGTAAGAACGTAGTAGAATGTTTATATGAAGTTATTAGTTAAGGGTGGAAATAATGAGTGTTATTGCTTTTAGTGATGTTGAAAATAAAATAATTGAAATTCGTGGTCAGCAAGTAATTATTGATAGCGATGTAGCTGAATTATATGGTGTGGAAACACGTGAAGTAAATCAGGCACTAAGTAGGAATTTGGAAAAATTTCCTGAAGGTTATATTTTTGAACTTGATGCGCAAGAAAAAGAGGAGCTAATCACAAATTGTGATCACCTTAAAAAATTAAAGTTTTCACCTAGTTTTCCCAAAGCTTTTACTGAGCGTGGATTATATATGTTAGCTACAATTCTAAAAAGTGCAAAAGCCACGGCAACTACACTTGCAATAATTGACACATTTGCCCAAGTGCGAGAAGTAAGCAGAATAGTTAATACCTTGCCGACGGTAAAGCAAGATAGCGTAGAACAAAATAAACTTATGCAAAAAGCAGGTGATATTATTTCTGAGTTAGTTGTGCCTGATAATATAGAATCTGAAGAAACTGAGGCTAGTATTGAACTAAATTTTGCCGTAGTTAAGTTTAAATATTCAGTAAAGAAAAAATCTAAATAATGGATATTATTCTTAAAGTATTTGCGATAGTAGTATAAAGATTGAGAGAGCTAATTTATTTGCTGGGCATTAGCTTGGATATTGAAAGTAAGAACGTAGTAGAATGTTTGTGTGAAACAGTTTAATAATATATTATGATTATAGTGGAATAAATAAATGATAACAGTAACGAAGCCATTTTTACCAGTTCGAGAATCATTTGATAAGTATGTAGATCGAATTTATAAAACTAATTGGTTAACTAATTTTGGACCGCTTGAGCGTGAATTAACAGAGAAGTTAAAACAATATCTGAATGTAGAACATTTATTATTAGTTAATAATGGTACATTAGCTATGCAGGTTCTTTATCGTGCTCTAGGTTTAAAAGGTGAAGTTTTGACTACACCATTTTCATTTGTTGCTACTACTAGTACTTTAGTTTGGGAAAATCTAAAGCCTAAATTTGTTGATATTGATATGCATTCATTGAATATTAATCCAAATTTACTAGAATCACAGATAACTAATAAAACATCAGCTATTTTACCAGTACATGTTTTTGGGCGAGCTTGTGATGTTTGGCAAATCCAAGAAATTGCCGACAAGCACAATTTAAAAGTAATTTATGATGCGGCTCATGCTTTTAATGTTACAACTCATGAAAATAAAAATATTTTGTCTTACGGTGATGCATCAACACTAAGTTTTCATGCAACAAAATTATTTCATACTATTGAAGGTGGTGCGATTATTGCTAAAGATGAAGCAATAATTAAAGAGTGCAAGAAATTGATTAATTTTGGAATTGCTGGTTATGATCGAATTGAAGGTGTTGGTACTAATTCTAAGATGAATGAGTTTGCTGCGGCAATGGGCTTAGCTGTCTTAGAAAATATTGATAATATTATGGCAGAACGTCAACGAGTAAATGATAGCTATGATAAATTAATAAACACTAATTTGTTACCAAGTAAAATAGAAACTGCAAACAATAATTGCAGCTATTACCCGATTTTACTAAAAGATGAAAATACTTGTTTAAACGTGCGAGATAATTTATTAGCAAATGAAATTATGCCACGACGTTATTTTTATCCATCATTAAATACACTGGATTATGTTAAATATCAATCTTGTCCTGTTTCAGAAGATATAGCTAAACGTATATTGTGTTTACCAATGTATCCAAGCTTAACCAAGGAAGAGTTAATCAAAATTACAAATATTGTAAATTACGCAAGTTAAAAAAGAGAATTAATAATGGCATATCTAACTCAACAACAATTAGAACAACTTCATTTTAAATATTTAGGTAAAAATGTTAAAATTTCAGATAAAGCTTCAATTTATAATGCTAAAAATATTCATTTAGATGATAATTGTCGGATTGACGATTTTTGTATTTTATCGGCTGGGGTTGGTGGGATTTGTATCGGTAAATATGTTCATGTTGCAGCTTATGCAAGCTTAATTGGCGCGGAAAAAATTACCTTAGCTGATTTTTCTGGTCTTTCTTCACGAGTTTCAATTTATTCTAGTAGTGATGATTACTCGGGTGAATTTATGACAAATCCTACCGTTCCAGTTGAGTTTTGTAATGTTGATAGTCGTCAAGTTTATATTGGCAAGCATGTTATTGTTGGTGCTGGTGCGATTGTATTACCTGGTGCAAGATTAAATGTTGGCGTTTCAATTGGTGCGTTATCGTTGGTATTGGGTAAAGAATACCCTGAATTTAAAATTTTTGCTGGTACACCAGCTAAACCAATTAAAGAGCGTAAGCGCGATTTGCTTGAATTAGAAGATAAACTAATAAATGAAATTAGTTAAGACGACGCTTTTATCTGGCATCACCACATTAGCTAGATTAGCCTCAGGATTTATTTCGCTTAAAATAGTAGCAGTAATAATTGGTCCACCTGGTGTTGCTTTAGTTGGGCAGCTGATGAATTTTATAACTATGGCTGGTACTGTTGCATCGGGTGCTACAAACGGTGGCGTAACTAGTTTTACGGCTAGATATCATGATGACGAACAACAAAAGTATAAAGTTTGGCATACAGCCGTTTGGTTAAGTGGTTGCTTATCAATAGTTGTCGGTTTAGCTACTATAATATTTAGAAATTATTTATCGGTCGAATTTTTACATTCACAGGCTTATTCTGGTGTCTTTGTTGCATTTGGTTGTTCTTTGTTATTTTTTGTTTGGAATCAACTCCTGTTAGCGATACTAAATGGTCAAGGCGAAATTGCTAAAATGACAACCATTAATACGCTGGGAAGTTTTATTAGTTTAGCAATGTCAATAATGTTAGTGTTGCATTATAAAGTTTATGGTGCATTGCTAGCAATTGCAATTGTTCCGAATATTATATTTTTTGTGAGCTTGTTTTTTGTTTATCGTACTAAGTGGTTTAAATGGTCGGCTTTTTTTGGTAAGTTTGATAAGAAAATTATTATCGGTCTATCGAGCTTTACATTGATGACAATAATTGGCGCAACTGTAACGCCATTACAGCAATTACTAGTGCGAAATCTAATGATCAAAGATCTTAGTATGAATATGGCTGGAAATTGGCAAGGCTTACAAAAAATTTCTGATGCTTATTTGATGATAGTTTATATTGCATTTAGTACCTATTTTTTGCCAAAATTTGCGGCGTTAAAAACTAAAGCAGAAATCCGCAAAGAGCTATTTGATTGTTATAAATTAATTGTACCATTTGTGGCTTTATCAATTATTGTTATATACTTTAGTCGCAATATGATTATACATATTCTCTATTCAAAAGCATTTGGCGATATGGGGCAGTTGTTTTTTTGGCAACTAATTGGAGATTTTTTTAAAACTATAGCATGGCCAATGGGACTAATTTTTGTATCTAAAGGTAAAGCAATGGTTATAGGTTTTAATGATATATTATTTAATTGCTTAATAGTTATTTTGTCATATTATTTAATAAAGATCCTACCGATTCAGGCAACTGTATTATCATTTGCTATTACTTATTTTTTATGGTTTTCATGGTTAACTATTCTAACAAGAAAGTATTTAAATGAATAATAATTTTCCATTAGTTAGTCTTGTGGTTGCTAGTTATAATAATGGTAAATATCTTGAGGAGTGTTTGGATAGTGCTGTTAACCAAACTTATCCTAATATTGAAATAATAATTGCTGATGATTGTTCTAATGATGATAGTAGAGAAATAGCGCAAATTTTTGCTAATCAATATGACAAAATTACTCTGATTTTTAGAGAAAAAAATATTGGAGCTTGTGCAAATATGAATGATGCAATTTTAAATTATGCATCAGGTAAATATATAAAAGTATTAGATAGTGATGATTATTTAGATATAAACTGTATTACAAATTTAGTTGAAAAAATTGAATCAGATAGTAACAGATACGCATTTGCTTATGGTAAAGCACAGCTGTATCGTTTTGAAACATCAGGTAAGGTTTTACTGAATGTTATTGGTAAACAAACAGATTTTCTAGGGTTATATTGCCAACGAGAAAACCTAATTCCTGCTATAACAGTATTGTTTAGAAGAGATAAATTTATAGAAGTTGGAGGTTATAATCCTGAGATTGTTGTTGGTGATTACTATATGTGGTTGAACTTGAGTTCAAATAATGAATTTATATTTTGTGATAAAGTGGTTGGATTTTATCAGATTGGAGTATCTCATAGTATATCAAAATCAGTTGATAAAATGAAATATGCTGTTATATTAATTTTATGTAGTATTTATGAAAAGAATAAAAATAAAATTAGTTCTTTTGAGTTTATTGATTCAGTTCAGCAACAGTGTAGCTCTTTTTGGGAGGGTAAATGCTATGAACAGCTATCTATTTCAAAAGTATTAGCATTAAAAATATTTGTTAGAAAGTTTATGCTGTTTTTATTTACAAAAAGATTTAGGTTTATGGTATCTTTTATAATTAAAATGATTTTTAGGTAGTAGTGTGCTAATATTTTATTCTTTATTTTATATACCAATTATATTGTTACTCATTAGCATTGTTTTGCCTGAGTTTAAAAGTATATTATTATTTACGTGTGTGGTTTTTTTGGTTTTAATGTGTGGTTTGAGAGGGCAAATAGATCAAGATAATTTAAATTATCAAAGAGCTTTTAGCTTTATGAATTACTATAGCGATATGTTCACACCAAAAATGATGGAGCCAATGACTGTTATCATTGTTGTATTTTGTAAAAATATTTTTGAAAATAATTATAACCATCAAATAATATTTTTTATTTATGCGCTGTTTGCTATAATACTAAAAATGTTATTTTTTAGTAAATATTCTGATAATAAATATATTTGGTTATCAGTTTTAATTTATATTTCATCTTATTTCCTTGTTCAAGAAATGACACAAATTAGAGCTGGATTATCAGCTGCTATTTTGTTATTTAGTCTTAGTGACTTATACAATAAATCTTATTTTAAATTTTTAACTAAGGTATTACTGGCTTCATTATTTCATTATTCTTCTCTAATTTATCTGTTGTTGGTTTTTGTTAATATTGAGAATGTTAATAAAAGTAAAATTTTTTGGTTAATTTTAAGCTTTTTTATATTTGCGATTTTAGGTGTTAATCAGTTTGTAATTGGAAATTTAAGTTTTGGCTATGGTAATAAAATTGCTACATATGTAGAGTTGTCTAATATAGTTAAATCACCAGCCTATCGTATTTATTTTTCATGTTTTAATATAAAAACTCTTTTTATTGTATATGTTTTGTTTAATTTAATTAAATATCAAAAAAATCTTGTTATGCATAATAAACAAACTGTTTTATTTATTAAAGTATTATTTTTGGGACTCTTGATTCAAATTGGTTTATCTGGATTTGACGAAATGTCTTTAAGATTTAGTGATTTCTTTTATCTTGTTGCGGGGGTCTGTTTTACTTGGCTATTTAGAGTAAAGAAATCTCATAGTGAATTATATTTAGTCTTTAGTATTTTCTGTGTTTATAGTATTTTGGAAAAAGCTATATTAATAAAAAGCTTTAATCTTTCCTTGGGGTATTTTGGGTGAATATAAATGATTAAAGTAGCCGCTTATACAGGATTTTCTCATACACCAAGTGCTAGGTTTAGGATTTGGCAGTATATAGATGAGATCAAAAATCATGGAATTATGCTCAATCCAATCTTTGCCTCAGTTGGACGAAGACCTCCCCAAAGTAAATTAGCGAGACCTTTTTGGGCTGTTGCAAATATTCTTGAAAATATTCCATTAGCGTTAAAGTCTTATAGTTATGATGCAGTAATTTTGCAACGTGAAATGCTGCCAACTTTTAGCACAGTTGAGTTCTTGACGAAAAAACCACGTATTCTAGATGTTGATGATGCCATTTTTGAGTTTCGAGGTGGGCAAGCTGCTAAAAAAATTGCGTCAATTTCTGATTGTATTATGTGTGGTAATCAATATTTAGCTAATTGGTTTTCACAATATAATAAAAATATTAAAATAGTTCCAACGGCGGTTGATTCTAATATTTTTAAACCTAGTGTAGATTTGTTAAATTTAGATCACCAAGTTATTTGTTGGGTTGGCTCAAGCTCTGGATTTAAGTATTTTAAAATTAGTGGACTTGAAGATGCTTTAGCTGTATTATTTAAAAGATATTCTCGTCTAAAATTAAGAGTTGTTGCAGATTGTGCACCAACATTTAATTTGCCTCAAGAACGTATTGAATATATAAAATGGTCGCCAGATGTTGAAGTATCTGTTATTCAATCTGCTACTTTAGGCGTTATGCCTCTTGCTTTAGATAATTTTGCTCTTGGTAAATGCGCTTTTAAGATGCTAACTTATATGGCTTGTGCTAAACCTGTTGTAGTTTCTCCATATGGTATGAATCAAGATGTTTTATCAAAGGGTGATGTTGGAATTGGTGCAACAAATAGTTTAGAATGGGTTGATGCTATCAGCCAGATCCTAGATG
This sequence comes from Sphingobacteriaceae bacterium, assembly GCA_019751895.1. Classification (GTDB taxonomy): domain Bacteria; phylum Bacteroidota; class Bacteroidia; order Sphingobacteriales; family Sphingobacteriaceae; genus Pedobacter. The sequence goes on from JAIEMU010000003.1 coordinate 8,938, forward strand.
ATGATTCTTTGTCAATTAAATTTGGTGAGAATGGTCGTGAAATTATTTTGAAAGAATTTAGTCTTAATGTTGTAGCAAGTAATGTTGCTTCTATAATTAAAAATATTGTGTGAGAAGTTGATTATGGTTAAATTTTATAAACAGGATTTTGAAATGACTATTTCTGAATATCAGGATGCTTGTTTTAATATTTTACGTGATATAGTTAAATGTTGTAATGACAATCAAATTAATTTTTGGCTGGAGGGTGGAACCCTACTTGGCTTAATTCGACACAATGATTTTATTCCTTGGGATGATGATATCGATATATCAATGGATAAGAAAAACTATATTAAATTTATGCAAATTTCACTAAGCTATTTCAAAAATAAGTATGAAATATTAGATTGTAGCAATAGTTACTCATCTAAAGGAACTATGAAAGTTGTGGGAAATAGTTTTACCATGATTGATAGCAGAAAATATCAACTAAAATATGAGTTTGATGTATTTGTTGATATATTTATGTCTGATGATTATTATGTCGGTAAATTAAGTAAAATATACATTAAGTTATCTCGTATAGTAGAGTTGTTCTTAGGGTATCCTAGAAAACCAAGCTTAGTTAATACGTTGGCATACCTTATTGGTAAACCAGCACAATTATTTTTTAAAATAGTCAAGTTTTGTATGGATACGCTGCTACCTAAAAATGGTACTGGGTTATTACCTGTTTCTAGTCCGTATACGGCAATTCAAAAAAAATCTGATGTTTTTCCATTAAAATATGCTAAATGGCGAGATTTGGACGTGCTTATTCCTAATAATCCAGAAGGATTTTTAACAACTCTTTTTGGTGCAAATTATATGCAATTACCACCAGAAAACAATCGCAAAGTCCATGCTGCAAAAATATTAAAGAATTAAATCATGAAAATTGTTCATATTATAGTTTGTTTAGATAAAGGTGGAGCAGAAAAAATTTTGTTTGATCTGGTAACAAAGACACAAAGTATACAAGTGGAAAATATTATAATTTCTCTAACGAGCATAGGTTATTATGGTCAGATGTTACAAGAACGTGGTGTAACGGTTATACCTTTGAATCTAAAAAAAAATCATATTCTGTCTTTATTCATGTTACGTAATGTAATGAAGCGTTATAAACCAGATTTAATTTGTTCTTGGCTGTATCATGCAAATTTTATATCTATATTTTGTCGGTTATTGGGTTATAAAAATATAGTGTGGAATATTCATAATACATATTTGCCTTGGAAAACATCGAGTAAAGTTACATTTTTTTTAAATCGTATTTGCTCAAAATTATCGTTTATTCCTAAGCGAATTATCTATTGTGCGGATAAAGCAAAAAAAGTGCATGTTGAACTTGGATATAACCTAAATAGATCGGTAGTTATTTATAATGGTTATGATTTGGGTCATTATCTGATGAATAATGAATGGAGAAATAAAATTCGTATGGAGTTAAATATTTCTCAGCATGAGTTAGTTATTGGTCATGTTGCTAGGTATAACTCAGCTAAAGATCATAAAAATTTTATTCAGGCACTAAAGATTGTATTTGAACGTTGTAATACACTGTGTCTTAAAGTTATAATGGTAGGCAATGATATTGATGAACAAAATATTGAACTGATAAATATTCTTAAAGAGAACCAATTATTAGATAGGGTGATGTTACTTGGTATTAGAAGTGATGTAAATTTTTTATATAATGCAATGGACGTTTTTGTTTTAAGTAGTTCTGAAGAGGCATTTCCAAATGTTATTGCCGAGGCTATGGCTTCAGGCGTGCCATGTGTAGTAACTGAAGCAGGTGATGCTGGAAATATTATTGGTGATTGTGGTATTTTAGTGCCAATTAAAAATTCACTTGAATTAGCCAATGGTATGATTACAATGCTTAATTTTAGTCCTGAAAAGAGAGCTGGATTGAGCTATGACTCTAGAATGAGAATTACTAATTTATTTGATATTGACAAAATGATTCATAATTATTTACGTATTTATACCGAGATTTTACATGATTAAGATTAGATTTTTTTTATTTAATGTGTTTTTAGTGCATTGTGCAACTGTTTTTGCTGATGATTTATCAACCCAGTCGTGTTTAAACCAAACTAATAACATAAGTAATTGTTTACAGTCCAAAATTAATTTAGCTGTGGAAAAAAAGCATAAATTTAAGCTTGAGTCTGGAGTATATGTTTTAGATAATACTCTAAATATTCCAAGTAATTTTTATTTAGATGGAAATAATGCTACCTTAGTTGTATCACAAAAAAATGGTTTGAAGATTAATTCAGAAAGTAATGTAGTAATTAAAAATCTTACGTTAGATGGTAAGGGTATGTTTTACAATACTCCTATACAATATCAGGCAAATAAAAAATTAATTGGATTTTCAAATCTTGTTGATGGAGTTAGTATTATTAATTCATCAAATATTCAAATTATCAATAATAGATTTATTGGATTAAGTAGAGGTATATTTATTGCATCCCATAATAATGCAACTCAGCTGTCAAATGTTAGTATTCTAAATAATAATTTTCAAAACTTGGGTATGACAGGTATTTATGCTTTAAATGTTAATAAATTAATTATTCAAAATAATATTATTAAAGATATTTGGGGGAATGGAGTAGTTAGTGAATCAATTCCACTATTAAACAAATCTAAGTTTGCTGATGGAATTTATTTGGGTGGTTCAAGAAATATTCTTATTAAAAATAATATAATCTCTAATATAGAGCGAATAGGGGTTGTGTTAGATAATGTTTATGATAAAACGCTAGATATTGGCATGGTTAACGATAATATTTTAATCGAAAGCAATCAAATTAGTAATTTGAACTCAAGTCGTGGAACAGAAAATAATGCTGGTATTTGGATTGAACCAGTAGCAACGAAAGATAATCCTAAAAAATATATTACCAATGGTGTAATTATAAAAAATAACATCATTAATAATTTAAATGCTAAATATATTACTAATCATCAGTATGGAATATTTGCAGGTGGATTTAATGTAAATGTTGAAATGAATGATATTAGCTACTTCAAAGATTATGGTATTTATTGTGTCTTTGGTAATATTAAACTTAATAATAATAAGTTAAAAAGTAATGGTGTAAATTTATTTAAAAATAAACAACCTTTATATTTAAACGTAAATTAGGAGATAATGATGAAACGTATAATTACTTATGGAACTTTTGATTTAACTCATATTGGTCATATTAATTTGTTACGACGTGCTAAGCAAATGGGTGATTATTTAATTGTGGCATTATCTACGGATGAGTTTAATGCAACAAAAGGAAAGCATGCAATATTTCCCTATGAACATCGTAAAGAAATTTTAGAGTCTATTAGATTTGTTGATTTAGTAATTCCTGAGCATAATTGGGAGCAAAAATCACAAGATGTTGTGAATTTACAAGCGGATATATTTGTAATGGGTCATGATTGGGAGGGTAAATTTGATTTTCTTAAATCTTATTGTGATGTGGTCTACTTATTACGTACTGACGATATATCTACAACTGAAATTAAACAAATAATTAAGACAGTTTAGGTAATGTTCTACTTATAGTTTTATTATTTTAATGAGGAAGTATGAAAAAAATATTATTTATTGATAATACTGCTCATCATTTATTGGGACAGCTTCATCTGATGACAGCATTTCGTAATAATGGATATATTGTAGAGGTAATTGTTCCAAATGATAAGAAGTATTATTTAGAGCTAGAAAATTCAGGAATAGTTTGTCACGAGATACAAATAGATGGTAAGGGGTTAAATCCATTTAAGGATTATTCTTTAATTCAAAATTTCAAAAGTTTGTTTTTGCAGTTAAAACCTGATTTAATTTGTTCTTTTACGATTAAACCAAATTTATATGCATCAATTGCCGCTAGACAATTTAATATTCCAGTGATTGCAGGTATAACTGGTCTTGGAACAGCATTTCTTAAACAAAATTTGTTAAATTATTTGGTTGTTAAATTATATAAATTTGCCTTTAAACAAATTGGTTGTGTGTTTTTTCAAAATCAAGATGATAAATTAGCGTTTGAGTCACTTAGTATCACTGAACATGCTAAATACGCTATTACGTTGCCAGGTGATGGCGTGGATTTAAAGAAATTTTCTTATGTTGGCTTAGTTGATTCTCCTGTGACAACCTTTATTTTTTCTGGTAGATTATTATTGGATAAGGGTTTGGGTGAGCTAGTTGCTGCAATGAAAATTGTTAAACAAAAATATCCCAATACAAAGTTAATCGTGATTGGAAATTATTTTTTTGCTAATCCAAGCTCAATAAGCAGTGAGCAAATGCAAGAATGGACTAATGCTGGATTGATTGAATACTTAGGCATGGTGAATAATGTATTTGATATTATATCTGGTGCTGATTGTATGATATTACCATCATATAGAGAAGGGATGCCTCGGAGTTTATTAGAGGCTATGAGTATGGGAAAACCAATAATAACAGTTAATAGCATTGGTTGTAAAGATGTTGTTGAAGATGGAGTTACTGGTTATATGGCAAAAGTCAAAGATGTTGATTCGTTGGCTGATGCAATGACTAAATTTATTGAATTATCTTTTGATGAAAAATTAGAAATGGGGCTTAATGGTCGCCGTAAAATGGAGCAAGAATTTGATCAACAGATAGTGATAAATAAATATCTGGACGTAGCTAACCAACTGTTACATGCTAAAGAGTAAAAATATGATCAACTCACGAAAAATTGAAGATTTACACCCTAATTTACAAATTCTTTGCCGCCAATTCATTGCGGATTGTCTAGACGCTGGAGTTGAAGTTTCGATTACTTTAACTTATCGCGATAACGAATATCAGAGTTTTATGTATGTAGAGTGTGTTTGTAGATGTTGTAAATAGACGGAAAGCATAGTTTGACTAATGCTTATGTTTTTTAAGGAAGAAAAAATTTATGTGGGAATTATCTTTATCGTTTATTGTTTCGTTGATAATGATCAAGGTCATTATTTATACTAGTGACATTCATGCTCAAGTAACATTAGATCATGATCTGGAT
>JAIEMU010000118.1 GCA_019751895.1 Sphingobacteriaceae bacterium
CCATCTGCGCCTAATTTAGCAATCATATTATTAGCTGAGAAATCGGAGTAAGCGATACCCGTTAAATACTTCAACCTACCTCCTACTAACCATTTTTTATTGATTGGACGTGTATATCCAAAAGCAACCTCATTCCAAGACATTGCTCTAAATCGACTATCAGACATATCCAATGTGGTGTTCAAATCATTTCCGTCGTTAATCAATGCACCTAAAAGATTTTTATTAATGAAATTTGTGTTTATCGTTGTTTTCAATCGTTGAGATACCTCGATACGCGTTCCTTTTTTTCCTACTTTAAAATATAAATGAAATAAACTCATATTAAACCCTACAAACGCATCTGCATTTTTAGAATCATTCATACCATTTACTAATTTATTAACATTCAATGTTTTATTTTCAATAGCTGAAGTTAATGTACCCAAGCTAAGTGCAGAAAAAGTAGCATTAAAACCAAAATCAAGAGGAGAAACAGGTAAAAAAGGAACAAAAGACAATGAGTTTTTTACCGCCGTAGAATCTGGTATTAAAACAGGGTTAATCAATGTAGATTGATAAATGCGTCTCAAACCTAAAGAACCATAAGGTGCCATTTGCGCATAACCATTAATGGATAGAAAAAATACGAACGAAAATACCGAACTGTAAAAAAAATGTTTTCTTGACATAAAAATATAATTTATTTGTCACAAAAGTACAATAAAAAATGTATTTTTGTACACAATTTAAAATTCTTATCCTATGAACATTAAAAACATTTTAATTGGTATTTCATTATCAAGTTTATCTATCACAATATCTTCTTGCAGTTTAAATGAAGAAATAGATAAAATAAAAGCGATAGAAAAAACTGAAATCACAACCGCTATAAATTCAACTATCTTAAACGATACTTTAGCGCTTAAAAATCTATTATCTAAAAGCGATGTAAATCTCAAAGAAAATACAGATAAAAGCATTACTTTTTCATACAACACGGATTCAAACATCCCTATTGATAAAATTGATTTTCCAGAAATTCCGATGGCACTGCCAATTGCATTTTCATTAAATAATTTTGATTTAAATGATAATTATAAAAAAGCAAGTGTCGGTGACTATGTACCAGTAGATAAACTATCAAATGATTTTGATTTAAACAACCCAAATATTGGTAGTGTTACGCTACCAAATAATTCCAAAATAAAAAGTATTTTACTAAAAACTGGCGCAAAAATATCAATAGATTTGAGTAACAATGGATTTACTGTAAACAAACCTATCCAAGTAATCGTTACTTTACCAACTACCATAAAAAATAATGTAGCCTATACTAAAACCTTTACTATTCCAAATTTCACAAACCAAACATTGTCTATTACCGACCTTGATGGGTATAACATGAGTACTGCTACTATTGCAAACGGATCACCAACTATACCAGTAGATATTACAGTAGCCGTACAAAAATCAGCAGGTCAAGTTTCTGGTGCAATAAGTGCAACCCCAAAAATCAACATCAGAAGCAATTACGATTCAGTAGAAGGTTTTTTTGGTAAAGTAACTTTAGATACCCCCCCAGTAGAAACACCAATTGAAATTCCAATGAAAAATTTAACGGGTAGTCTTGCCTTTAAAAAATTAAAATTTTTTATTGTATTAGACCCTATTGGTTTAGAAATACCTTTTAGTTTAAATCTTGCAGGTAGTTCAATTTCATTTAACGGAGGAACAACTCCTAATGTAAATATTACAGGTAAGAAATATTTCACGGGTACAAAAAAAGACTCTATTGAAATTGATGTAGAAAATATCAATATTTTACAACTCAATAAAATTATTTTAAAGCCAGAAGTTATTTTCAATGAGAGTAACACAGGAACAGTTACAAATATTTTCAAATCAAATGCAAATATCAAATTTACTACCCGAGTAGAAGCTCCACTAGACATTACCACTTCTGGATTATCTTTCGTTCAAGAAGGCGATAATGCATTTAGCGATTCAAACACCAAAGACATAGACATCAGCAATGCTGAAATAAAATTAAAAGGTTTTATTAAATCAACCTTACCATTGGGCGCAGAAGTTCAGGTGCATTACAGCAATGTGAGCAATGGTGCAAAATTAGATAAATTATTTGATACGCCAATTGCTATAGAAAATGGTGTAGAAAAACCATTAAACATAATGGTTTCAATGGATAAATTTAATGCACTAAAAAAATTCAAATATCAAATAGTAGAAGTGAAATTAAAAGATGGAGGTGCTTTCAAAACCGACCAAAATATAATTATGAAACTAAATATCGCTACCAAAGCTACTGCTACATTTTAAAAATAAATTTAGCTAAAGTTTCAAAATGATATTTTATTCAAAATTCATATTGCGTCATCAAAAGTTCTTTTTAGTTCTTTTGATGACGTTTTTTTATGCCCAAGTTCAGGCATCCTATATTTTAATACATATGGATGAGAACCAAAAAAATCATTTAAAAGCATATGGAATTGCTTACTGGAGCATTAAAAAAAATGAACCTGTAGATTGGCTTTTAAATTATCGTGGAGGTAGTTTTTTAATGAAATATGCTAAATTCATTGAAGACGAATGTAAAATAAGATCGGTAAGCTATGAGATAGTCGCAAATGGAAAAGTAAATGCTATATTAAATGAAATTGGCGACCCTGATGTTAACATGGAAATTGTGAAGTTAGAAAAAGCGCCAAAAATTGCAGTTTATTCTCCTAAAAGCAAATTACCTTGGGACGATGCCGTGACCATGATTCTTACCTACGCAGAAATACCTTACGATATTGTTTATGATGAAGAAATATTAAAAGACAAACTGATTGATTACGATTGGCTTCATCTTCACCACGAAGATTTCACAGGACAATATGGGCGTTTTTGGGCTAATTATAAATATGCTGAATGGTACCAAAAAGATGTGCAAAATCAAGAGGAAATGGCAAAAAGATTAGGCTTTGAAAAGGTATCTCAACTAAAATTAGGTGTAGCAAAAAAAATCAAAGAATATTGTATTGGTGGCGGTTTTATGTTTGCGATGTGTTCGGCTACGGATAGTTTTGATATCGCTTTAAGTGCCGAAGATGTTGACATTTGTGAAAACATGTTTGATGGTGATATGGCCGACAAAGAAGCACAATCTAAATTAAAATTCGACAATAGTTTTGCTTTTATAAATTTTGATTTAATAGAAAACCCCTCAACTTATGAGTTTTCAAACATCGACGTTACTGGAACACGAACTTTGAAACAAAACAACGATTATTTTACACTTTTTGATTTTTCAGCAAAATGGGATTTAGTTCCTAGCATGCTGACTCAAAATCACGAGAAAGTAATCAAAGGATTTATGGGGCAAACTACTGCTTATCGAAAAAATTTAATTAAACCAACCATCACCGTGATGGGAGAAAACAAAGGCGCAGAAGAAGTAAGATATCTGCACGGGCAAGTAGGAAAAGGTCAATTTACCTTTTATGGCGGTCACGATCCTGAAGATTACGAACATAAAGTTGGAGATGAGCCTACAGACCTTAATTTACATCCAAATTCTCCAGGCTATCGGTTGATATTGAATAATGTACTTTTTCCTGCTGCGAAGAAAAAACTACAAAAAACTTAATCGTAGAAATTCCAAATCACACCGTATTTCAACAATCTATCCGCCATCGGATACCTGTCAACTGTATAAAATCCATTTGAAAACAAGCCTTGATTTACGTAATCATATTTCAAAAATAAGTTGGCTCTACGTAACCCCACTTTAATCCAAAAATCGGCTACTGGTTTATTAGAAATATAAACATCGTCAGCTCCATTATAAAATTGATTAATTGCTGGTGCATACCTAACTGACAAATAATTGGTATTATACCTCACATCACAACCAATTTGGGTTTTCAAAACCTTAAAAAAAGTTTTGTTTACATACAAACTATTAAAGGTATAGAAAGTTGGGGTTCTTAAAATATTATTTTGGTCGGTAAGTTGATAAACTAAATAACTATCTAAATTAAACTTGCCCAAAGTAATTTTTTTACCCAAATTAAATTTCATCAAATTTATGGTTTTATTGGCTTGTAATGGTTGTACTTTTGCATCATTTAATCCAAAATAAATATGATTATCAATTAATTGATAAGAAGCACCTATGTCAAATCTATATTTTTGATTTACATAATTAAACGAAAAATTAAGTGTTTTTGTTTTTTCAAAATTATTTTGCCATTCGTAGTGATTTCCAGAAAAACGATTGAAAATTTCTTGTGGAGATTTGTTTTGATAATATGCACTTAGCTCAACAAAGCCTAACGATTTACTAATAAAAAGATTAGATTTAGTTTCATAAATAAAATCCCCAATGTTACGCCCTTGGAAAATCTGCTCTGCGGTTGCATTAAAATCAAATTTATCACTAAAACGATAACCTAAATTACCTAAAAATGAAGTGTTTGAAAAATTAGTATTTAAGGTAGAAGCAAAAGTTTCTTCATTTTTTTTTGTCGTTTGTGTATAATTATAAATATCGTTTCTTAATCCAACATTTAACTTTACTTCATTTTTTATAAACGAAGAATTTCTGTTTTTCAAAACGAAACTGTATAAAATTTCATTTTGAAATTGTTTTACATCTGTTGAATCGTTGGTGAAAATTAAATCATTTTTACCGGCAGGTATCACCGTTTTATTATCTTCTTCGTTCTTACGGAAGTTAAATCCACTTTTACTATATGAAATTGAATAAATTATTTTATTCTCAGAAGATAGATTTGACTTATTATTTTCATTATTAAGATTGTAACTATTTTTGAGTTGATAAGATGTTTTACGCCACAATTGTTTGGCTGTTTTCAAGTTTGTTGCCTCTGCTAATCTATCAATTTTAAAAGTTTCAGGATTGTATAAGTCTTGGTTTTGAATAGAGCCATTTTCTTGCGCTTTTAAAGTATTAATTACGATACTAGCAAACAGGTTGTACTTTTTTTTCGGTCCCTGATACCATGAGGAAATACCAATATTCAAATCGTCACCTCGTTGAAAAGTAAAATCTCCATTAGCACCATTACGATTATAATTTAAAGCAAAATTCAAATTTTTATTTACATTTTGAGAGTGTATCACTTTAAAAACCTGCTCATTATCTCCGCCAGTAACATAATACAAACTTGAAAATTGCGTTCTAGCTGCATAAAATTTAATATCCTCGTGATTAAGCAAGTAATAATCTAAAGTGTGAAAACCCACATCAAAACCTATATTTTTTGTATTTTCAAACAACATTGGTCGGGCAGCTAAACCCAAATTACCTGTACCTATAGTAGGATTTCGAGGTTGATAAAGCACATTGAAGTTTTGAATACCTACCAAAGTTGTGTCAATAGGTATTGTTTTGATGCTATCTCTACTCAATTTGAGTGTAGTAAAACGAATATAAGTGGCGTCAAACACAACCGAATCAAGTTTTGTATCTAAAGCTTTACGTAAAGAATCTCTTCCTTTTTTGTTTTCGTTTATTTTTGTTTTCAAATCTTGAGAAAACACTTGTGTAAAACAAAAAAAGAAAAAAATAAATAAAATTATACGCATTTAGTATTGATTTTTACGGCTTATTAATAAAGAGTACAAATTTAACAGATTTTATTGAAGTATGAGATAATCTTAATGTTTCATTTGCTAAATATTAAAAAAAAACCATTAAGTGTAGCAAGTCACTACACTTAATGGTTTTCGGAAAATAGTATAAATTAAAATTTATTTTTTAAAAAAATCAATAATCAAATTCGATAATTCCTCTCCTATTCTTTCTTGCGCTTCATTTGTGGATGCGCCAATATGCGGTGTTAAGGATATTTTCGGGTGATTTAAAATCTCATTTCTAGGATTTGGTTCATTTTCAAACACATCTAAACCCGCAAATGAAACCCTTCCTGCATTTAATGCATCAACCAAAGCCAATTCATCAATTGTTCCACCTCTTGAACAATTTACAATACCTACACCACGTTTCATTTTCGAGAACTCTTCTGCTCCCAAAATTGGCTTATCAGCAAATGGAGTGTGCAAACTTATAAAATCGCTTTGCGAAATTACTTCTTCAAGAGAAACCGTTTTCACAGGAATATCAACGGAAACATTACCTTGAAATTTCAAATGAATGTTTCCTTCAAATGGGTATAAGTCATAAGCAAGTACATTCATTCCTAAACCCAAAGCCACAGAAGCTGTCTCTCGCCCAATTCGTCCAAAACCAATGATACCTAGTGTTTTTCCTCTTAATTCAGTTCCTTTAGCATAGTTTTTTTTCAGCTCATTAAATTTTGTATTTCCTTCTAAAGGCATTTTTCTGTTTGCATCTTGCAAAAATCTAACTCCTGAAAATAAGTGTGAAAAAACCAATTCAGCAACAGACAAAGAAGAAGCCGAAGGTGTATTAACGACTGCTAAACCTTTACTTTTGGCATAGTCAACATCGATATTATCCATACCTACCCCGCCCCTACCAATCAAGCGCAAATTCGGACAAGCATCGATTAATTCTTTGCGAACTTTGGTTGCACTACGAACGGTAATCGCGTCGTATTTTTTTAATTCAACTTCAAGATTTTCTTGCGCTATGGTATTTGTATCTACTACAAAACCTGCATCTTCTAACATTTTTTTTCCTATCGGATCAATGCCATCATTGGCTAATATTTTAAACATTTTATTAAAAAATTTGAGGTACTATTTATATTTTTCTTCAAAATTCTGCATCAATTCAACCAAGGCATGCACACTTGTAATTGGTAAAGCGTTGTACATTGAGGCTCTAAAACCACCTACACTGCGATGACCTTTTATTCCTTCAAAACCATTATCATCGGCATATTTTAAAAATTCTTTTTCTAAACTTGAATCATTCATCACAAAACAAACATTCATTCTTGAACGATCTTCCACCTCACAAGTTCCTTTAAACAAAGTATTTCTGTCAATTTCAGCATAAAGCGCTTTTGCTTTTAAAATATTTTCTTTTTCTAACTCTACAATTCCTCCTTTAGATTTCAACCACTGTAAATTTAACATTGCGGTATAAATCGCAAACACAGGCGGAGTGTTGTACATCGAAGCTCCTTCAATCAAAACTTGATAATCCAACATAGAAGGTAGTTTTTTATTCGTTTTACCTAAAATATCGTTTTTCACAATCGCAATAGTTAGGCCCGCAGGACCAATATTTTTCTGTGCGCCCGCATAAATTAAACTGTATTTTGAAACATCAATTACACGACTTAATATATCCGAAGACATATCGCAAACAATTGGCACATTGGTATTTGGCAATTCAAACATTTCCGTTCCATAAATTGTATTGTTTGAGGTACAATGAAAATAAGCGCTATCTTCAGGTATTTGATAACCTTTTGGTATAAAACTATAGTTTTTATCTTTTGAAGATGCAACCACATGTACATTACCCACAATTTTAGCTTCTTTCATCGCTTTATTTGCCCACACACCCGAGTCAAGGTAAGCGGCTGTTTGTCCCTCACCTAATAAATTTAAGGGAGCCATTGCAAACTGTAAACTTGCCCCTCCTTGCATCAACAAAACCGAGTAACCTTCTGGAACATTTAACAATTCTTTAATCAATTGCGTGGTTTCGGCAACCACGTTTTCAAATTCTTTAGAACGGTGAGAAATTTCTAAAATAGATAAACCATCTTTAAAATCTAATACTGCCTTTGCGGCTTGTTTGAAAACTTCTTGAGGTAAAATACATGGCCCAGCGCCAAAATTGTGTTTCATATTCTTTGTTTATTTTAAAATTGATTTATTTTAATAAAAATTACATTACATTTTTTAATTCCGCTATCATCTCTGAAGGATTTGCGGCTGCAAAAACTGCATTTCCTGCTACAAAGGCATCTGCGCCCGCATCTTTTAGTTTTTTTATGTTACTTAATCCTACACCACCATCAACTTCAATAATCAAATTTGGGTTTAATGTGGTTGTCATTCTTTTTAATTCAATCACCTTATTATAAGTATTTTCAATAAATTTTTGACCACCAAAACCTGGATTAACAGACATCAAAAGCACTAAATCTAAATCCATCAAAATATCTTTCAAAAAAGAAACTGGTGTATGTGGATTGATGGCTACTCCAGCCTTACAACCAGCAGCTTTAATCGCTTGAATGGTTCTATGCAAATGAGTACAAGCTTCGTAATGCACGGTAATAATGTCTGCCCCTGCATTTGCAAATTCTTCGATATAATTATCAGGATTTACAATCATTAAATGTACATCTAATGTTTTTTTAGCATGTTTTTTTAATGCATTCATCACCACAAAACCAAAAGAAATATTGGGAACAAAAACGCCGTCCATCACATCAACGTGAAACCAATCGGCCTCACTTTGATTGATCATTTCGATATCACGTTGTAAATTGGCAAAATCTGCCGAAAGAATTGAAGGTGCAATTATTGATTTCATTTTATATAATATTAATACTTTGTTTTAAGATTAATGATTTTTTTAAAGATATCGTAATATAGTTTCTATATTTCAAAAAAGATAAGCAAAAGTAATTATTTTTGCCAAATTTTAAATTTTGTTGCATTTAATAGTTGAACTTACTTTATAATTTATTCAATTTTAGCTTTAGGCTTGATAAAATTTATACTCGATTTTATTTCCCTTAAGAAAATTTTACAATTTGATAAATTCCCATAATTATTTTAAGATATTTAATTGTATTGAAAAACATTATAGTTACCTGAAATACATTTACATAATCAAACAACTGCTCCCTTTTTTCATCCACTTTTACATCTGTTTTCACACCCTAAAATTCTTTATTTATCTATCCAAAAAACTTAAAATTACATTCGTAGATTTTGATTAAAATGAATTTTAAAAAAAATTAGTAAACATTACGAAAACAAGCAATTTATACTACTTTTGTATTTTAAAAAAACATCTTATTTACGAATATTTATCATGAAATTAAACCATTATTTTGGCACATTAACTTTTAGCATTGTTTCTTCTTGTTTATTGATGAGTTGTTCGAGCACAGGCAAAAGTAACTCAACCACAAAAGACACTGTTTTAACAGAAAAAGACACCACCAGCAACAAAACTAACGCAGCGGTGCAAAAAAGAACACCTTTAGACACTGCATTATATAATGATAAAGTTGCTAAACTCGCCAACGGCGACACAACGGGCAAATGGCCTGTAAAAAATACACCTTATCCTTTAGATGGCGCAATATTACCTTTCAAACGTATTGTTTGCTATTATGGTAATTTATATTCAAAAAAAATGGGCGCTTTAGGCGAATATGCACCAAAGCAAATGTTATCAATGTTAGACAAAGAGGTTGATAAATGGACTAAAGCAGACCCAAGCACACCTGTGCAACCTGCTTTGCATTACATAGCAGTGGTAGCCGCAGGCGATAAAGGCAAAGACGGAAAATATAGAAACCGAATGCCTTTTAAACAAATAGATTCGGTACTTAGCATTGCTAAAATGAGAAAAGATATGATTGTTTTCTTAGACATTCAAGTAGCTTTAAGTACCATTCAAGCCGAATTGCCATTGTTAGAAAAATATTTGATAATGCCAAATGTACATTTAGGTATCGACCCTGAGTTTTCGATGAAGGGTGGCGTATTGCCAGGTCGCAAAATTGGGACTTATGATGCACAAGAAGTAAATTATGCTACTCAATATTTAGCCAATTTGGTTAAAAAATACAACTTACCTCCAAAAGTATTTATTCTTCACCGTTTTACTAAAAAAATGGTAACCAATTATCAAAACATAAAATTACGTCCAGAAGTACAAGTGGTCATTCACATGGATGGTTGGGGCGAACCAGAACTCAAAAAAGGAAGCTATCGTTATTTTATACACGATGAACCTGTTCAATTTGCAGGTATCAAACTGTTTTACAAAAACGATTTAAAAATCAAGCCCAATGTGTTGATGACACCAGCTGAGGTTTTAAAACTAAAGCCAAAACCTATATATATTCAATATCAATAATAAACCAAGTCCCCTATTACCTTAGGGGACTTTTTAGTACACTTAAATTTTTCACAAAATGAAAACTTACTTAATTAAAAATGCAACTGTTGTTAATGAAAATACCAAAGGGATAAAAGATATTTTGATTAAGGATGGTTTGATAGCAAAAATTGGGAACGACATTTCTGACCATCAAGCTACCGTTATCGATGCGCAAGGATTGTATTTGTTACCTGGAATGATAGACGACCAAGTGCATTTTAGAGAGCCTGGTTTAACCCATAAAGCAGATATTTTTACTGAAAGTATGGCGGCAGTGGCGGGTGGCATTACTTCTTTTATGGAAATGCCCAACACAGTATCCAACACCCTTAGTCAAGAACTACTTGCCGATAAATATGCGATAGCCAATGAAATGTCTTTGGCAAATTACTCTTTTTTTATGGGCGCTAGCAATGATAATTTGGCAGAAGTTTTGAAAACAGACCCGAAAAATGTTTGCGGAATTAAAGTTTTTATGGGTTCATCTACGGGCAATATGTTGGTTGACAACCAAACGGTATTAGAAAATTTATTCAAAGAAAGTCAAATGTTGATTGCCACGCATTGCGAAGATGAAAAAACAATTCGACACAACTTAGCGGCGTATAAAGAGAAATATGGAGAAGAAATTACCATCGATATGCATCCAAAAATAAGAAGCGAGGAAGCTTGCTACCTATCTTCATCAATGGCGGTTGCTTTGGCAAAAAAACACCAAACCCGTTTACACATTTTACATATTTCTACGGCAAAAGAAATTGAATTGTTTGAAAACAATACTCCTTTAAAAGACAAAAAAATAACCGCCGAAGCCTGCATTCACCACCTATGGTTTAGCGATGAGGATTATGCAAAAAAAGGAAACAACATCAAATGGAACCCAGCGGTAAAAACAAAAGCAGACAGAGACGCCATTTTAAAAGCTGTTTTAAACGGTAATATTGATGTGATTGCTACCGATCACGCCCCACATACAATTGAAGAAAAAGCACAAAGCTATTTATTAGCTCCAGCAGGAGGACCATTAGTACAACATGCCATGCCTGCTTTATTTGAAATGTATCATCAAGGGAAAATTAGCTTAGAAAAAATAGCTGAAAAAACCGCTCACAATGTTGCCATCTGTTTTGACATCGAAAAAAGAGGTTTTATCCGAGAAGGATATTGGGCGGATATTATTTTGGTGGATTTGAATGATGAATTTAAAGTAACCAAATTGAATACTTTATACAAATGTGGTTGGTCTCCTTTTGAAGGCGATACTTTTAAAAGTAGCATAACTCATACTTTTGTTTCAGGAAACTTAGCTTACCAAAGAGGAAAATTTATGACCAACTTAACAGGCAAAAGATTAACATTTGAAAGATAAAATTACTTTCTAACCAACTCACTACAAAATATTGCAGCACTAACGGCTACATTCAATGATTCGGCTTGTCCAAATTTAGGAATCGTAACCGCAGTGCTGATTTTGTTTTTCAAGCCCTCAGAGATACCATTTCCTTCATTGCCTAGTAAAATAATTCCTTGATTTTTAAAATCAACCGTATAAATATCTTGTCCATCTAACAAAGCACCGAAAACAGGCACTTTAACGGAAGTTAATAATTTTTCTAAGTCGGTATAAAATACATTTACCCTACACAAAGAACCCATGGTGGCTTGCACCGTTTTGGGATTGTAAACCTCTACCGTATGCGGCGAGCATATTACGTTTTTCAAGCCAAACCAGTCTGCCGTTCTAATTATCGTACCCAAATTACCAGGATCCTGAACACCATCCAATACCAACGAAAAATTATTAAGCAAGCAATCGCTAGAAAAATCATCATTTTGAGGTATATAAACCAAAGCTAAAATACCTTGAGGATTTTGTAACACACTAATCTTTTCTAATTCAATATGGTTTACCTCAAATAACTTTATATTTGCAGGCTTACTAATTAAAAAAGGGAGTTGTTCGGGGGTAGCATAGATGCTGTGGATTTTATATTTTGATAAAATAAACTCATTTATAGACTTTATTCCCTCAATTATAAACAAACCATTTTCTAAACGGTATTTTTTTTGATGTAACGATTTTACAAAACTAATTTGAGATTTTGAAAGCATATTTAGCACCTAATTTTATAAAAAGAATAAAAAACACTGCAATAATACCATTTATTATTGTTTTTTTAGCAGGATGCTCATCCACTAAATACTTAAATGATGATCAATCTATTATTAAAAGAATAAAGTTAGATAGCATCCCGAAAGAAATTAGAGGAGATGCCTTTAATTATGTAAGAAATGAAATATTGCCGAATTCAAAAATTAACTTTGGCACATTTTATTATAACCTTGTAAATACAAAAAAAGGGAAGTATAAAACACAAAACATTCGAAACGTAGGCAAACCTCCTGTTATTTTAGATAGCAGCCTAGTCAACATTTCAAAAATTCAATTGGAAAAATACATTAAAAGCAAAGGCTACTTTAATGCACAAGTTGAAGCAAAAATCAACATAAAAAACAAAAAAGCTCGCATTTATTTTGTGGCAAAACCAGGCTCCATTTACACCTTAAATGAAATAAATTCGGAAATTACAGACACCACACTAAATAATTTATATCAAAAAAACTATCTCTCTTTTACACATTTACATAAAGGCGCTAAATTTAGCGAAGATTCATTGGTTCATGACCGAGATCATTTATATCAAATTATCAAAGAAAATGGTTATTATAATTTTTCAAAATCATACATAAAACTTAGTTTAGATTCAAATTTGAGCAAAAATCGTGTAAACGTTAAATTGATTATCGACAATCCAAAAGATAAAGATAGCCACACAAAATATACAATTGGCGAAACAGATATACTTATTGCTCCCAATTACGAAGGTTTAACCACCGACTCTGTTTTGCTCAACAAACAAGTAATAAATGGTGTAAAATATACAGACTTATCAAAAAGAATAAATCCTAGTATCTTATCAAAATATAATTTTTTAAAAGAAAACGAAGAGTTTAACCTAGAAAATGAAACCTTAACTTATAACAGGTTTTCTGATTTGAATATTTTTAAATCTATAAAAATAGACTACAATGTAAACGATAGTACGAAAAAAGTATCGCCTTTTATCTTTTTAATTCCTCAAGCAAGAGTTAACAATACCTTTGGAGTAGAATTTACTTTTAATCAAAATACTTCTGACATAAGTTTAAATAACACCTTTGTAAATAACAATTTATTTAAAGGAGCTGAACGTTTAGAAATTCAAACTAGGGGCGTGATAAGGTCTTTAAAAGATGGATTTTCATTCTTCAACAACATTTATTACCGTGATTTTTTGTTAAGCACAAGTTTATCTATACCAAAACTATTGGCGCCTTATAGCCACAGATTAAAAAGTAAATATGGAACTCCAAGCACCAATATTTCTTTAAGTTATCTATATTCTAGCCAGCAAAATATTTCTATAAGAAAAATTTACTTAGCAAATTTTAGATACGATTGGTTTGAAACAAAATCAAAAATACATTCCCTTATGCCGTTAAACTTTGAATACAAAGACGGTTCTTTTTCTTTAGACACGGCATCAACTGAGGGGAAAGACTTTTTTAACAAAAATAGATATTACGTAAAACTATTAGACAGAAAAGATTTAACCTTTGGTTTAAAATACAGTTACACCTTAAATGCCAACAAATTACGTTTGAATGCTAACTTTGTTTATTTGAGAGCTGAGTTTGACATTGCAGGAAACGCCTTAGGCTTGGCAACTCGATTATTCGACAAGCATGATTACAATGATGGCGCAAGATTAGCCTTAGGATTGCCCTATAATCAATATATAAAACCGGAGTTAGACATTAGGTGGTATAGAA
>JAIEMU010000078.1 GCA_019751895.1 Sphingobacteriaceae bacterium
CATTTTTAAGGCGTCGGCTACGCTATTTGCCATAGTGCCTGATGGTTTTCCATTTATCAAAACTCTTACCGCACTACCACGCAATTGTACATCGCCATTCGCATCCACCGAAAGCATCGGTACTTTACGCATTACCTCGGTAGCATCGCCGCCAGCATTGGTGCCGTCGGCCTCAGCATTATACACCATTCTATCAATTTTGTTTTCAATGATTGATTTTTTGCCTGTAATTTCTACTTGTTGAAGGGTGCTCTCAGTTGAAAATAACAATATCGTTCCTAAATTTAAATCAGGTTTTTCAGGACTGGTTTTGACGGTTATTTTTTTTGTTTTGTAACCAATAAAACCGATGGTTAAATTGTATTCACCAGGGACAATGTTTTGGATAGATACTTTGCCTTTTTGGTCAGAAACAGCTCCGTTTATTGTTTTTCCGTCTTTTATTTTACTTAACGAAACACTAGCGTAATCGATGGGCTGTTTGGTTAAACTGTCAATAATCGTAGCGGAAATTCTTCCTGTGATGATGTTTTTGGCGCTACCTCCCATGCCAGGTATTTGGGCTTTTGAATTGAAAAATAAACCTGTTAGTAAGGTTAAAGCAATAAGTCTTTTCATAATTTTAATTTGGTGATTTATCTTTAGTCGCTTTTTTAAATTAATTGTTACAATAAAAAAAATAAAAATGATAAAGCTGTAAACGAAAAAAGCACCTAATTGAATAATTAGGTGCTTTTTGTGATCCCGCTGGGACTCGAACCCAGGACCACTACATTAAAAGTGTAATGCTCTACCAACTGAGCTACGGAATCATACTTTAAAATAAAAACTAGTGCCTTTCTTTTAAAGTGATGCAAATATAGGACTATATATCTTAGAATACAATTTTTATTTTAAAATAACATGTATTATGTTGATTTATAGTATATTTATTTTTTAGTAACAAGTTAAATGCTGTAAGCTTTAATCATGTCGTTTGTTACTTTGCAACTTTTCCCTGTATTTAGGTCAATCATTGCGTATTCAAAAGTGCCGTCAGAAATTACTTTATTTGATTTTTTGTGAATAATTTCAAACTGAACTGCACAGCCTTTTTCGTTGATTTCTAAAATACCTGTTTTGATACTCATGCAATCGCCTAATTTTAAGGCTCTTTTGTAATTTATGCACACTTTGGTTACTACCCACCCAAATCCTATTTCTTTGAAACTTTCCCAACTCATGCCATAGTTTTTGTCCATTTGTTCGTATCGAGCAGCCAAAACATAGTCTAAGTATCGGCTGTTGTGTACGTGGTTAAACATGTCTATGTCGTCGGGGCGAACGCTCAGTTCGCTTTCGAATACACTGTATTTGTTCTCAATCAAGGCGATTAAAATGAAAAATCGTTTGATTTGAAATCCGATTCTTTATTTCCCTCGTAGTTTTCGTTGTATTCGTAACGTTTTTCAACCACTTCTTGATTTTCTTTGATGTAGTTTACGGTATCGTTAAATCCTTCACTAAATTTTTCGAAATCCTCTTTGTACAAAAATATTTTGTGTTTCACAAACACGCCATCTTCCAAACGCTTTTTGCTTTCGGTAATCGTTAAGTAATAATCGCCTGAACGTGTTTCTTTTACATCGAAAAAATAAGTACGTTTTCCTGCTCTCACTTTTTTAGAGAAAACTTCATCTCTCTCTTTGTTTTCAAAATCTCCCATTATAATTTTAAATCTGTTTTAAGGTTTCGGTAAAATAAAGCATTAATTATTAAACTTCAAAATCCAAGTTGATGCTTTTATAATTTTATATTTTCGGTTTCCAATAATTGTTTTTGGTACATTTCTGCGTAATGCTTATTTAGGTTAATCAATTCTTGATGTGTGCCTTGTTCTATTATTTCGCCATTATCCATCACCAATATTTTGTCTGCATTTTTGATGGTCGATATTCGGTGTGAAATCAGTAAACTTGTTTTTCCGCTCATCATTTTTCCTAAATTCGCAAGAATTGTCTCCTCAGTTTTGGTGTCAACGGCAGACAGACAATCGTCAAATATTAAAATGTTAGGGTTTTTGACGAGCGCCCTCGCAATGCTAATTCTTTGTTTTTGACCTCCTGAAAGTGTAATTCCTCTTTCGCCAAGTTGGGTGTCAAATTTTGATTCAAAATTCATAATGTTTGCATAGACATCTGCATTTTTTGCAGCGGCTATAACTTGTTCTTCATTCGCTTCGTTTAATCCAAATGCAATGTTATTGCGAATGCTATCCGAAAACAAAAACACTTCCTGAGGCACAAAGCCGATTTGACTTCTTAAATTACTTAAATTCAAATCTTTTATATTTTGGTTATCGATTTTTAAGCTTCCTTTGTCAATGTCAAACATTCTAATAATTAGGTTTGCTAAGGTCGATTTTCCTGAGCCTGTTCTGCCAATAACTGCTACAAATTCACCTTTATGGATGGTGAAACTTACATTTTTCAAGGCCTCAATTCCCGTATCGGGATAGGTAAAGCTTACGTTTTCGAAAACAATATTTCCTTCAATTAAAGGTGTTTCTGTATTTTTTGAAACAATATCGGGTTCTATACTCAAAAATTCATTAATTCTTTTTTGAGAAACGGACGCCCTTTGAATGAGCGTTGTTACCCAGCCCAACATGGTTACGGGAAAAGTAAGCTGATTAACATAAACAATAAATTGAGCGATATTTCCTGCTGTTATAGAACCGTTAATAACCTGCATTCCGCCAATGTAAATGGTTAAAATGGTACTTAAACCTACCAACAACAACATAGACGGGTAAAACATAGCTTGTACTTTTACCAATTTTAGCGCATTTTGCTTGTAGTTTTCACTTTCGTCCGCAAAAATATCTTGTGTGTATTTTTCTCTCACATAAGATTTTACAATTCTAATTCCTGAAAAACGCTCCTGCACAAAGCTTGATAATTTTGACAATTGTGCTTGTATCTTTTCACTTTTTTTATTGATTGAAGTGTTGACATAATAAATGGTAATTACCAAAATTGGAAGTGGAGCAAGGCAAAACAAAGACAAAGTTACATTAACCGAAAACATGGCGTAGATAATAAGGATAAACAAAACTACGGTGTTGATGGTGTACATAATTGCAGGGCCAACGTACATTCGAACTCGGTTAACATCCTCGGTTGCTCTGTTCATCAGGTCGCCGGTGTTGTTGCGGCGATAAAATGCTTGACTTAAATTTTGATATTGAACATAGATTTCATTTTTCATGTCAAATTCAATGTGTCGGCTCATTAAAATAATGGTTTGACGCATAAAAAAAAGGAAAATACCACGCAACAAATACAAAAGGAGTATCATCCCTCCGAAATAGAGCAAGCTGTAATTAAATATCTGATAAATGATCGACTGCCTGTCGAAACCAGAGAATAAACGATAAATTTGGATATTTTCGGTGATGAGATTAAATGCATAACCAATTACTTGAGCAGGTACAACTGCAAAAATATTAGAGACAACGACAAAAAATACACCAGGAATTATCCACCACTTGTATTTGTAAAAATACTTATTTAAAAATTTTAAATTTTTCATACCCGTTTCAAAGGTAGCTAATTGACGACAATTTTTTAATCTGTTTGTTAAAACTAAGTAAAATCATAAATTTTATGTTAATTTTGTAGCGAATTACAAATTGCAATCCCTTAACAGGTTTTAAATAACCGCATCGTTCTTAATCATTATGTTAAATAGAAGACACTTACGAATCAAAGCTTTACAGGATATTTTCGCATGGAACTTAGCTGAAAAAAAAGACATTTCTACACACGCAAAAATTTTAATGAAAAATATTGATAGCGTGAATGAAATGTACATTAGTATGCTTTCGTTGTTGGTTGAAGTTACTCAATATACAGCATACGATGCTGAAGAACGTTTATTAAAGCATCTTCCTAATTCGGAAGACTTAAACCCAAATACAAAATTGTTGCACAATAAATTTGCGATTTTGTTAACGCAAAATCCTGAATATGTGTCTTATGTGGCAAAATATAGGATTAATTGGTTTAGTGATCCCGAATTTTTGAAATCAATTTTTGTGAGTTTAAAAGCCTCTGCAGAATATAAAACCTATTTGAGCACCGAAGACGATAGTTTAGAGCAATCGAAAGAAATAATGAAATTTATTTTTAGAAAATTAATTCTGAAAAATAAAAATATTGTTCAAGCGTTTGAAGATAAATTTATTAATTGGGAGGTAGATAAGGAGGTAATGCAGGGAATGGTTGCCAAAACTTTCAAACAATTCACTTCTGAAAATCCATTTGAAAATAAATTAATCCCAATTAGTGCCGATTGGCAGGAAGATGGTAAATTTGTTGAGGATTTATTCATTTTTACCCTTCGTAATGATGAAAAATATCAATCTATTATCGCTGAAAGAACAAAAAACTGGGAATCGGAAAGAATTGCATTAATGGATACAATATTAATGAAAATGGCAATTTGCGAAATGTTGAATTTTCCATCGATACCAGTTAAAGTAACGATAAATGAATATTTAGAATTGTCGAAAGAATACAGTACACCTAAAAGTAATACCTTTATAAATGGTATTTTAGATAAAATTTTAACCGATTTAAAGAAAGACAAATCGATTATTAAAACAGGAAGAGGTTTAGTAGAGGACTAATTTTTTTTAACAAAAACAAATAAAAACAAATAATAAAATGACAACAACAGTAATTTTGCAAGCAGCGGGTGGAAGTAGTATGTTAACTACTTTAGCACCAATGGTATTGATTATGATTGTGTTCTACTTTTTTATGATTAGACCACAAGTAAAAAAAGCTAAAGACCATAAAAAAATGGTAGAAGCTTTGGCTATTGGCGATAAAATTGTGACCACAGCAGGTATTCACGGTAAAATTTCGAGCATGAATGAAACTACATTTTTAATTGAGGTTGAAGGTGGTACAAAAATTCGTTTCGATAAATCTGCCATTTCATTAGAAGCTACAAAAGCAGCTACTGCACCAGCAAAAGCTTAGTAGCGATAATTCTTTTTTGAAAATAGCCGTATCCTATTTGGTGCGGCTTTTTTGTTTTAGTATGTTTGAATTTATTAAATCATGATATGCAATTAATTAAAATAACAAAAATAGAAAGGAAACGCTTGTTTACTTTGGTTTTATGTTTGTTGCTCGCCATTTTTGCGTGGTTAATGATGATTCTAAATAAAACGTATCTACATCCAATTAAGGCAGTTTTAATTTATGAAAATGTGCCTAAAAAAAGTGGTTTCAAACCATTGCAATCAGATACGGTAATTTTAAAAGTTAATTCAACGGGGTGGCAGTTGATGTTTTCGAAAATGAATTCCGAAATACGGACTTTAAAAGTTGATTTGAAAGAGTTAGAAACCGAAAATAAAGTTTTTTTAATTCATCAGCTGCGAAAAATAAACCAAAAACGAACACAAAAAATCCTTTCTATTGACCCAAGTGTCTTGTATTTTGATTTTTCTACACAATATTCTAAACAAATACCTATTCGCTTTGTCAATGAGATTTCTTTTTTAAAACCTTATGGATTATTGAAAGAACCTAGTTTATATCCTAAATTTGTTACCGTTTATGGAGAAAAAAAATGGGTAGATAGTTTGAAATTTTGGAATACGAATGAATGTAAGGTTTTAAAATTAGAAAAAGACACTACTTTTAGCATTGCTTTGAAAAACGATGATAAACATCGATTCAATATTTATCCGAATCGAATAAAAATTTCGATTGAAGTGGATGAATACACAGAAAAAGAGTTAGATATACCGATTAAAATTGCAAATAATAAGCATTTTGATAACGTGAAAATTTGGCCAAAAACTGCAAAATGTGTGGTTTTAGTGCCGCTAAGTCGTTATAAATACATCAATGAGAAGAGTATTGAATTGAGCGTTGATTTGTTAGAGTGGCGAGAAAAAAAACATACAAATTTAAGTGTGAAGCAAACAAGGCTTGCCAATCAATGTAAAATGGTTAGCATGGTTCCCAATGTAGTGGATTTTATTATAGAAAAATAATGTTAAAAATAGGAATAACAGGCGGTATTGGAAGTGGAAAAACCATGGTTTGTAAAATTTTTGAAAGTTTGGGTGTACCTGTTTTTTACGCTGATTTGGCTGCCAAAAAATTAATGACCAACAATAAAGAGGTGGTGCAAGCTGTGAAAAATACTTTTGGTGCGGATTGTTATTTTGCCAATCAAAGCTTGAATACCCAATATTTGGCAAATATTGTTTTTAATGATGCAGAAAAATTAACGCAATTAAATGCCATTGTTCATCCCGCTACTTTTGAAGCGTTTGATAAATGGCTTGAGAAAGTTCCCAGTGGAACAAATTATATTTTGAAAGAAGCAGCTTTGTTGTTCGAAAGCGATAGCTATAAGTATTGTGATAAAAGCATTTTGGTTTTAGCAAACGAAAATTTACGTTTGAAACGGGTGCAGAAAAGAGACAAAATGAGCGAATTGGCGATAAAAGCCAGAATGAACAAACAGTTGAGCGACGAAGAAAAAATGAAAAGAGCAGATTTTTTTATCGACAACAACGAAACGAAATCGGTGATTGCACAGGTTTTACAATTACACCAACAATTTAATACGCAGCAATGATTTTAGACGATTTTTTGATTTTAGACAATGTAGGTTTATATTGTAGCTATGGTGATTTTTACTTAGACCCTAAACAAGGCGTGAAAACGGCTGTAATTTCGCATGCGCATGCCGACCACGCTGTGAGGGGCAATCAACAAGTTTATTGTACCGAAGCTACTTCTTTGTTTATGTTGCATCGCTATAAAAAAAATGCAGCGGAACAGTTTTTTTTGAAAAAATACCACGAAAAATTCACCATCAAAGACATTGAAATTTCTTTTATTTCGGCAGGCCACATGTTGGGTTCGGCGATGGTGATGATGGTTTATAAAGGAATTAAATATTTATACACTGGAGATTATAAAACGGATACAGACGAAAGCTGTGCGCCTTTTGAATTTTTGAAAGCCGATGTTTTGATAACCGAAACTACTTTTGCCAATCCAAATACCAAGCACCCAAATGCGGCGCAAGAAATTAAAAAACTAAACGAAACCGAAAGCAATATCATGTTGGGGGCTTATGCTTTGGGCAAAAGTCAGCGATTGATTGATTTAATAAATAAACATTGCCCCGAAAAACGAATTTTAATTCATTTTAGCATTTTACCTTTTGTGAAAATTTATGAGGAAAATGGCTTTAATTTGGGTAAATATGAAGTTTATGACCGTAAGGTAATGAAAAATACAGCTAAGAATTTGATTTACATTGTACCTCCCATGGCTTTCAACAGTTACCACAGAGCCATCAATGTGATTCGTGTTTTTGCTACGGGATGGACAAAATTACAAGAAGGTAATGGAATTAAATTGTATGTTTCGGACCATGCCGATTGGGATTCGATTTTAGAAACGATTAAAAATGTAGCGCCAAGCCAAGTTTGGACTTTACACGGCGATGGAAAGCAGTTGAAAGAATATGTAGAAAAAACGGGTACTTTGGTCAAAAATTTAAACTAAATGCAAGAAGGAATTGACTATTATTTCAACGAACAAGGTTTAATGGTTTTTACAGAAGCGTATCACCTCAAAAGAGGATATTGCTGTAAAAACAAATGCAAACATTGCCCTTGGCAGTTTGGGAAAGAAAAACAAGAACATAAAAATATTAAATAATAAGCATTGAAAACCAAAGCATTACTTCTTACGCCTCCGTTTACACAACTCAACACACCTTATCCAGCAACGGCTTATATCAAAGGTTTTTTGAATACCAAAAATATCCCTTCTACACAATTGGATTTGGGAATTGAAGTAATTTTGGCTTTGTTTTCTAAAAAAGGATTATCGGATTTGTTTTCCTCGGTTGAGGATAAAAAAGAAACGATTTCGGATAATTCGAAAAGAATTTTTGCACTACAACAGGAATACATCAAGACCATTGATTCGGTTATTTTGTTTCTTCAAGGCAAGAATCCAACTTTAGCTTTGCAGATTTGTCAAGAAGATTTTTTGCCCGAAGCTTCTCGATTTGTTCAGTTGGAAGAATTGGATTGGGCTTTTGGCAGCATGGGCACGCAAGATAAAGCCAAACATTTGGCTACACTTTATTTAGAGGATATTTCGGATTTTATCGTCGATTGTGTGGACGAAAATTTCGGTTTTAGTCGTTATGCAGAGCGATTAGGGCGCAGTGCAAATTCATTTGACGAACTTTATAATGCTTTGCAAAAAAAACCGACTTACATTGACAAAATATTGTTGGAAATTTTAAAATCAAAAATAGAGACCATTCAGCCTACTTTATTGTTGATTTCAGTTCCCTTTCCAGGAAATTTATATGCCGCTTTTCGCATTGCGCAATGGGTAAAAAAGGAATATCCAACGATTAAAATTTCGATGGGAGGCGGTTTCCCGAATACCGAATTGCGCTCTTTGTCGGAGGTAAGAGTGTTTGAGTTTTTTGATTTCATTACTTTAGATGATGGCGAAACACCCATAGAAGAATTAATCGCCTCGATTGAAAATCCAGCTTATGGGATGTATAAACGTACTTTTTTGTTGGAAAATGGGGAGGTAATTTATAAAAACAATTCATTTAAAAACGATTACAAACAACACCAAGTAGGTACACCCGATTATTCGGATTTGTGGTTAGACAAATATATTTCGGTGATAGAGATGGTCAATCCAATGCACCGTTTGTGGAGCGATGGAAGATGGAATAAACTCACCATGGCGCATGGTTGTTATTGGGGGAAATGCACTTTTTGTGATATTTCTTTGGATTACATCAAAATTTACGAACCCATTGCGGCTAATTTGCTTTGCGATAGGATGGAAGAACTGATCGCCCAAACGGGAGAAAATGGTTTTCACTTTGTGGATGAAGCTGCGCCGCCTGCTTTGATGCGGGCTTTGGCTTTAGAAATTTTACGTAGAAAATTGGTCGTTACTTGGTGGACAAACATCCGATTTGAAAAAAGTTTCACCAAAGATTTGTGTTTGTTGCTCAAAGCCTCAGGTTGCATAGCGGTTTCGGGTGGTTTGGAAGTAGCTTCGGATAGGTTATTGAAGTTGATAGACAAAGGCGTAACGGTAGAACAAGTAGCCAAAGTAACCCAAAATTTCACCGAATCGGGAATTATGGTGCACGCCTATTTGATGTATGGCTACCCCACACAAACGGTGCAAGAAACGGTGGACAGTTTGGAAATGGTGAGGCAATTGTTTGAAGCAGGTGTGTTGCAATCGGGTTTTTGGCATCAATTTGCCATGACGGCACATAGCCCCGTGGGCATACACCCAGAAAAATTTGGCGTAAAAAAAGTAACGGAACAGATAGGAACTTTTGCTAATAATGACATCAATTATATAGACGCTACAGGCATTCGCCACGATGATTTTAGCTTTGGCTTGAAAAAATCGCTTTTTAATTTTATGCATGGCATTTGTTTCGATTACCCGCTGCAAGACTGGTTTGATTTTAAAATTCCGAAGACAAAAATCCATCCTCATTTTATACAAAACGCAATTCAAGAAGGTGTAAATTTCAATGTCAAACCTACCGCTAAAGTGTTTTGGTTGGGTGGAAAACCCACGGTAAATTGTTTTACAAAAAACAAAAAAGGACATTCTTGGGAGGTCATGACACTTACTTTTCATCTTAAAAAAGAAGTAATTTCTATCCAAACAAACCAGCCAGAAGGAGCGTGGCTTTTCAAAATACTAGATGAAATTTCTATTTATAATTCAAAAACCTACACTTTTGAGGACTTGAAAAATGATTTTGAAACACAACTAGAAAATTTTGAACTCTTTTGGTACGCCAAACCGATACTTGCTTTACGCAAAGTGGGGTTGCTAGTTTTGTAGGGTGTTAATCAACATAATTTACGTTGAAATCTGACTTCCAATTATAAGATAAACTTTTGTAGATAACATTATTTTTT
The DNA here is from genome assembly GCA_019751895.1 of Sphingobacteriaceae bacterium. Lineage (GTDB taxonomy): Bacteria > Bacteroidota > Bacteroidia > Sphingobacteriales > Sphingobacteriaceae > Pedobacter. The sequence continues at coordinate 10,025 of JAIEMU010000078.1, forward strand.
GGATTGTGCTCGTAAAAATCACGTTGATAATTAGAAATAGATTCGCTAAACTGCATTTTTTCTAATACAATTTTCTCCGTATTGTTTATGTTGTAGGTCAATTCTAGCTTTTCCCATTCGCTAGTTTGAGTGCTTTTCTGATTGATGTAGTTTTTTGTCCCAAAAGTTCTAAATGAGCCAGCATCTTCTGTAAGTGTTTTATTCCTGTAGGAACTTAATTTTAAAATATGATAGTTTGAATTTCTTATCCAAACAAAGCCTTCTCTACCTGATAAAGGGGATTTAAATCGTATTTCTAAATACTCTCCTTTGTTGATTATTTCATATTTGTAGGTTTTATTTTTTTTGAAAAAGTAAAACTCTAAAATGTCCATTGCAGAAAAACTATTGTCTAAGATTATTTTTTTTGGATTTCCATACTCTAAATCTTCTGGATAACGCTCGTTTTTCCAATCATGAGCAAATGAATCTACATAATACGATTTTAAAGGTTTTGAAAGTTGAGGATAGCCAAAATTTTGTTTTAACGGAGAAAAAGTTTTATAGTTTCTTTCAAACAATACATCTTTGTCATTTGTTTCGTGAATAGATAAAATAGGATCGTTTTGTTGAGTGGTACATTCAAAATCTATTTTGCATTTTTTTGTGTTAGGAACAAAGTTCGCTTGATAGGCTTTGAGCATTTTTTTTAATATTTTATGAACTTTTTCTTCCGATTTAGGGAAAATTTTCACTTCTTTTAAAAGGTAAGTTGTGTCTTTTTGAGCATTTGCTTTTGATACAAAAAAAAATAAAAATAGATAGGTTAGGTAGTGTTTAAGATTCATGGAGTAGCTTCTGTTGAAAAAAAAGTATTTTAAAATTATAAAAACGTTTCCAAATCAGCATGATTTTTTATCTCTTTTATAAATTTTCCATTTTTGTCGTAGTACAAAATTTCAGGGACATTAATGTTTGATATACTCAAACCAAATTCTTCTGAAAAACTTTTTTTTCTGTCTATATAAACAAATGGAGTGATGTTGAGTAATTTGTTGTCGTACACAAATTGTTTAATTTTAGTAGTGTCTTTCTCTTCAGTAATAAAAACGAAATTAAATTTTTGTAGGCTCGATGGTTTCTTTTTAATGATTTGAACGACTTCACTGCAATAATCACAATCAGGAAGAAAATAAATGTAAAAGCTATTCTTTTTGGGTAATTCACTTAAAGAATGCTCATTTTGTTCGAGGTCAATATATTGATATTTAGAATTATTAAATTGCTTGTAAATGTATTTTATAGTTTGAATACTAATAAATAAACCTACACAAATTAGTAATATTTTCTTTGTTTTAGTCATTTTAGTTAATTAATTCTAACGAATAACGAGATTCAAAGGCACTGAAATTTTCTTCATTTATCAAGACTTCTTTTTTATCGAAGCGTTTCATATTTAAATCGGTTTCTTTGCTGTAGTATTTTATGTTTTTTAAAATTATTTTCCCATCATCTAACGTTTTGAAATTCAATTCATTTTCATAATCAGAATAAGTCCAATACATTTCAGTTATTGAATTTAATTTTGATCTCAATCCTTTAAGATTTGTTTGTTTGTATCCATATTTATATGAATTAATTTGTTTTGAAAAGATTGAAATAAGATGGTGATTTTTTTTATTGTAAGTAAACTGACCTTTTATTTTGCCTTCATTTTCAATACTTTCAAATGTTACTTTAATGGTGTCTTGTGATGAGGTGAAATTATATTTGTAATTATCGGTCTCGGCTAAAAATCCAAAATTTTCAAAGTCTAATTCGTATTTTAGATTTATTTTAAAGTAGTCTTTTTCATTACCAATCAATTTAGAAAAGAAATCGGAGTGGTTTTTTGGTGTTCTATCTAGTGAATCTAGTTTTTTTACAATAGGATATCGATTTTTTTTTTGTATTTCTAAGTTATAATCACAATCAATTAAGATGTCTTTTGTATTGAGTTTTGTAAAATTTGAATAAGCATATTTAAAACTTTGTTGACTATAATTTTTTTTGAGTTGTTGAGCTATTTTTTTGAAATCTTTTTTGAAATCCTTTTGGCTATAAATTATCACCTCATTTAATTGGTATATTTTCTCTTGAGCTAAGAGTTTTTGTGAAAATAAAATTAGAAAAATAAAAGTGAAGATTTGTTGCATAGGTTGGTGGGGGTAAGTTTGTATTATGTTTAAAATTAAATAAATCGATTGCATTTCGCAATCGATTTATTTCTAAAATTAGGTAGATTCAGGCATCATATTTGGTCTATTACGTCCTCCTCCTCCTCTATTTGAACCGTTTCCTCCCCAATCCCAAACTCCGTCAGTATTATTACACGCAGATCTATGGATTGTCAAGAAGTTCCACCCAAAAAGAAAAAATCGCGTTGAATTGCAATCTGGACTTATCCTTTGTTGTGAATACGTTGGGCTAGCTAACAATAAGCATAAACCTAAAATCAAACTTGATTTTTTTAATGAGTTTCTCATGTTTTTTTTGTTAAGTTAATAAATAATTTGGGTTAATTCAAACAAATCATTTCTCGAGAATATTTTTGTTTATCTAAAGCTGAGTGTTTTCATTGAAAAATGAAAGGCTAAAAATGTAGATATCTGTGCTTTTTTTGCATGATAAAAAATATTGATTTTAAGTTTTTAAAATCAAGTTTAATGATATATTTGCATTAAAACCTACACAATATGCATACAGAAGTTGTAAAGAAAATAAAACGCATTAGAATAGAAAAAGGAATTTCGCCTTTGCAAATGTCGGAAAAGTTAAATATCGACCCTTCGGCTTACACCCGTTTGGAGGCTGGTAAAACCCTTACTTGGGCAAAATATTTAGAAGAGATTTTGAATGTGTTTGAATTGAGTCCAGAGTTGTTTTTTAAAGATATTGGCAGTAGTATAAAAATAACCAACCGTGAGGGGTCGTACGGAGGTGTAAATATGCATGTTGAAAATCTATACGCCGATAACAAAGAAAAAATGCAAAGAATAGAAGAGTTGTATCAACAAAGGTTGCAAGATAAAGATTTACTCATTCTTCAATTGCAAAAAATGGTAGATAAATTCACTTCGTAATTTACCCCAAATTTTTATTTACAATTGCTTGCAATGTATTTTTATTTGCAATCAATTCGTTGAGTAGCTTGAATTGATTTTTGGCTCGGTCTAAATTTTGCTGCGGATAGTGGATAGGGTAGTAGATGCTTCCGTTTAGATAATCGCTCAAAAAACGAAGGGCTTGCATGTAAATAATGTATTTTCCCGAAAACAAGATTTGTTCTTTTTCAATAGCGGTTAAGCTGTCTTTCATTTCCGATAGATAACCTTTTATCATGGCTTCGAAATAAGGCAATCGAATGGTTATTTTATTCAAATCGGCTTCGTTTTCCGAAAATTCACAAAGGTAGGTGCGCATCATATCGCCTAGGTCGGAAATGAATTTTCCTGGCATGAGCGTGTCCAAATCAATTACACACAAACCTTCAAAAGTGTTTTCATGCAGTAAAACATTGCTTATTTTGGTATCGTGGTGCATTACTCGGGTTTTAAAATCAGGATGATTTTTTATCAATTCGTAATGTGCTACTATATTTTTATGAGCAAGAGCTTGTTCTATTTCGTTTGAAGCAATTGTTTTAAATTCTGTTTTACATTGGTTTAAAGCCTCGTTAAATTGGGCAAACCTAAAACTTAAATTATGAAAGTCGGGAATGGTTTCTTGTAGTTTTGTTGCGTCGAAGTCATTTAATAACCGACTTAGTTTTC
>JAIEMU010000070.1 GCA_019751895.1 Sphingobacteriaceae bacterium
AGTAATGTTATGATGCGTGTGTGCATCTACATTTGGGTTAATTCGAATGGCAACTTTAGCCACAACTTGTTTTTTTTCAGCCAATTCATTAATCACTTCTAATTCTTGAATCGACTCTACGTTAAAACAAAAAATCCCTAAATCTAGCGCTTGATTTATTTCCTTGTCTGATTTCCCTACCCCTGCGAAAACTATTTTTTGTGTTCCAAAGCCAATTTCAACTGCTTTTTTAACTTCATTACCACTTACGCAATCCGCCCCAAAACCAATTTCATTAATTTTATTCAACACCAATGGGTTGAAATTTGCTTTCATGGCATAATGAACATGAAAATTATATTTCCTAGCTTCTTCATCACATTTACGCAAAGTTTTTTCTAACAAATTAAGGTCGTAATAATAAAAAGGAGTTTCTACATTTGTAAAATCGGCAATTTCTTTTTCAGAAAACATCATGTTTAAATATTTATTAATTATTTCCTTTATTTTTTTCGGTTTACTTTACTTCGGTAATTATATTGATTATAAACAAAATAACATCAATCGAAGTCAATATAATGGAAAAATAAGGTTGTTAATTTTACTTGTTTTTGTACTAATTTGTTTCTTCGTTAAACTCCGAAAACACTAATCAAACAAACGATTGTGCAAGCTACGTAAAGCCTCGGTTTTATCCACTGTGCTTATCAAAACCGAAATATTATAATGACTACCTCCGTAAGAAATCATTCTCACAGGAATGTGCTTCAAGGCATCTAAAACACGGGCAGCATAACCATGTTTTTCAACACCAAAATCACCCACTACACAAACAATTGTTTTATTTTCTTCTACCTCTACACTACCAAAATCATGCAATTCTTTTACAATTTGTTCCAAATTATCGGTAAAATCAATTGTTAATGAAACGGCTACCTCCGAAGTTGTAATCATATCAATTGGCGTTTTATAGCGCTCAAAAACTTCGAATACTCGTCTCAAAAAACCATAAGCCAACAACATGCGGCTACTTTGAATTTTTATTACAGTGATACCGTCCTTGGCAGCAATAGATTTTATCTTCCCTTTTTCGCTTTCATGAGTAATTAAAGTTCCCTTCGCTTGAGGCTCCATCGTGTTCAAAAGCCTAACTGGTATTTTAAATCTTTGCGCAGGAAATACAGATTGAGGATGTAAAATTTTAGCCCCAAAATAAGCCAACTCGGCAGCTTCATCAAAAGACAATTGTGCAATAGGTTGCGTTCCTTTCACAATTCTCGGGTCATTATTATGCATACCGTCAATGTCTGTCCAAATCTGAACTTCTTCAGCCATAATAGCTGCTCCGATTAATGAAGCTGTATAATCACTTCCTCCTCTACGCAAATTATCAACTTCGCCAAAACTGTTTCTACAAATAAAACCTTGCGTGATGAAAAAATTATCTGTTGGATAACTTTCAATAATTTTAGATAATTTCTCTGTCGTAAAGCTAATTACTGGCTCATTATCTTCATCAATTTTCATAAAATCAAGCGCAGGTAACAATACCGATTTCACATTAATTGATTTTAAATAAATGTGATACAATGTGGTAGAAAGCAATTCTCCTTGTGCCAAAACAACTTTTTCTTCTACTTGCGTAAACAAATCATTTGACAGGGCAGTTAAAAAATCAAAATGATAATCTACCACCTCTTTTCCTTGTTCTAAAAATTCTGTTTTATCAAACAGTTCAGCTATCAATTGATTATATTGATTTTTAAGCGTTTCTATTAACTTCAACGCTTGCGTTTTATCTTGCTTCAATAGCTGATTTGAAATCTCAACCAAACTATTTGTGGTGCCTGAAACCGCAGACAAAACAACGATTTGAGTGTCACTTGGATTGATAATATCCAATAATTTTTTCATTCTATCGGCACTACCAACAGATGTGCCACCAAATTTCAATATTTTCATTAGCCTATTTTTTTTCTTATAATTGCAATAATGCGGTGAAAATAATAAAAATAGTATTAAAAATCACCTTAAAAATTTAATTTATTAATTTTTTTTAAAAAATATGGAACCAAGCATCGAAGTTTTTGAAAATATAAAAATTTGGCAAGATGGTAATTACGACAAAAACACTAAAAATGAAATCAATGCCTTATTATCAGCCAACGATCATACAAAGCTAATTGACGCTTTTTATAAAAATTTAAGTTTTGGAACGGGTGGTTTGAGAGGAATAATGGGAGTTGGTTGCAACAGAATAAATAAATATACCATTGGCACAGCTACGCAAGGTTTAAGTAATTTTTTACTAAAAAAATACCCAAATCAAGCCATTAAAGTCGTTGTAGCCTATGACAGCAGAAACAATTCCAAAGCGTTTGCAAACATCACCGCTGATGTTTTTTCAGCAAACGGAATCCATGTTTATTTTTTCGAAGATTTAAGACCTACTCCAGAACTATCTTTCGCTATTCGCAATTTAGCCTGCCAAAGTGGAGTAATGATTACCGCTTCGCACAACCCAAAAGAATACAATGGCTACAAAGCCTATGACCAAGAGGGGTGTCAATTCACCTTTCCTGATGATGGTTTAGTGATGCAAGAAGTAGCTAATATCAAAAATATTGATGCGGTAAATTTCAATCGAATTGAAAAAAATATCGAATTGATTGGTCATAAAATTGATGATTTATATCTAAACGAAATCGTAAAATTATCTTTATCAAAAGAAGCCATTCAACGTCAAAAAGATTTAAAAATCATATTTTCTTCCATTCATGGAACAGGAATTACATTAGTACCAAAAGCATTAGAAAAATTTGGATTTTCAAACGTACATCTTGTTGAAGAACAAAGTGAGCCAAATGGCAATTTTCCGACAGTAATTTATCCAAATCCTGAAGAAAAAGAAGCTTTGAATTTATCCATCAAAAAAGCCAAAGAAATTAATGCTGATTTGGTTTTAGCAACAGACCCTGATGCGGATAGAGTTGGTGTTGCTGTAAAAGATTTGGATGGCGATTTTATACTTTTAAATGGCAATGAAACAGGAAGTTTGCTTTTAAATTATCTTTTAAATGCTTGGAAAAAAAATAACAAACTTGATGGCAAACAATACATTGTAAAAACAATTGTAACCACTAATTTGATAGAGAAAATTGCAGATTCAAAAAATGTAACTTGCTACAACACCCTTACAGGATTTAAATTTATAGGCAAGTTAATTACCGAATTGCAAAACGAAAAATATTTTATTGGTGGTGGTGAAGAAAGCTACGGATATTCAGTTGGTGAATTGGTAAGAGACAAAGATGCTGTAATTAGTTGTGCGTTTATTGCCGAAATGGCTGCATTTTATGCCGACCAAAATAAAACTTTGTACGAAGCATTAATTGATTTGTATGTTGAACACGGCTTTTATAAAGAAGAGTTAATTTCGATTACTAAAATGGGGAAAAGTGGCGCTGAAGAAATTATAGAAATGATGGAAGGATTTAGAAAAAATCCACCAAAAACATTGGGCGGAGCTAAAATAATTACGCTAAAAGACTATGAGTTAGGAATTGAAACCGACTTATTGTCTCAAAAAACAACTTCATTAAACTACCAAAAATCTGATGTTTTACAATTTATCACAGAAGATGGAAGCATTATTTCAGCTCGTCCATCGGGTACAGAACCTAAAATAAAATTCTATTGCAGTGTGAATACCAAACTATTGGATAAGTCCTCATTTAAAGCTACTGCTGAAGAATTAAGCTTAAAAATAAAACGTATTTTAAAAGATTTGGGTGTGTAAAAAAAAAGGTTTGATTATTTAGTTTTTTTATCGCTAAATAATCAAACCTAAAATAATTCCTAATACAACCACAATTGGCGGGCTAATTTTCGTGAATTTTAAAACACAAAAAGAAAAAAGCATTATAAATACGGATATCAAATCAAATTTGGTAAGCGATGCCAACAAGAAAAAAGATGCGATAATAAACCCAACACTAACCGCATTAATGCCTGATATAGAATTTTTTATTCTATTTATTTTCTTTAAATCATCCCAAAACGGAACAATAAATAAAATCAAAATCAATCCTGGTAAATTAATCCCAATTAAAGCCAAAGCTCCACCTGAAATTTGTCCAAAAACACCATAATTTGCATTTTTCATTGACAAGGACCCCAAAAAACTTGTAAATGAGAACACAGGACCAGGTAATATTTGTTGCAAAGCAAAACCAGAAACAAAATCAGATTGCGATAGATAATGTTTCATTTGAACAAATTCGGTAAACATTAAAGGAACCAAAACTTGGCCTCCACCAAATACAAAAATGCCATTTCTGTAAAAATTTTCAAACAAGCGGATAGGCAAACTAAACGGAGAAGTACGGTTTACAATAGTCCCTAAAACAGCCATTAACAACAATATACTAATGAAATAAACTAATTTATTAGGGTTGATTTTGGAGAACAATTTAACCCTTACTTGAGTTTCATCAATTGAGCTTTGCAAAGCTGAAGAAACAATGCCACCAACCAAAATTGCCATTGGAAAAACGTAAGCATTTTTCAAAACCAAGGTAGCAACAGCAGCCATAAAAGCTAAAAAAACACTGATTTTATCCTTTAATACTTTTTCAGCAAAACTGAAAGCGCCATAAGCAATAATAGCTAAGGTAATTGGTTTTACGAATCTCAAAACGGAAACAAATTTCTGTTTTTCATCCAAAAAACCATAACTCACTGCAAACAAAATCATAATAGCAGCCGAAGGAATAATCCAGATGAAAAAAGAAATAATAGCTACCCTATACCCTCCTACTTTATAAGCTAAACCAACTAAAGTTTGTGTACTTGCTGGACCAGGTAATATTTGAGCCAAAGCATTTATTTCAAGCAATTCACTTTCTTTGATATAACTTTTGTTCTCTACAAAAAATTTCAGCAACAAAGAAATATGAGATTGGGCGCCGCCAAAAGCGCTAAAAGTGTAAAAAAACACATCTCTTAAAAATAAAAAATCTCTTTTTTTCATTTATCAATCATCTTCATAATCCAAACCTGCAGCCACATTGTATGCGCCCTGAAGCTCTGAAAAAGCGTGATTATTGCCATTTTTACGAGCAATTAGCATTCCTTTTTTATAAATTTCAATTGCCTCATCCTTTTGCCCTAAAGTTTCGTACAATTTGGCAAGATGATAATAAGTTCCTACATAATTTTCATGTTCTTTTATCAGTTTTTGATAAAAAAATAAAGCTTTTTCAGTGTCTTTTAGACTATTATATTCGGTAGCTAGGGCATAAATAACAAAGGCATCATTAGGCTCTTTGTCAAAAAATTCTAAAAGTTTTGATATTCTAGTGTTTTGCATTTTAAATACTTGCTTTTTTAATTAGATTTGTGGCATTACAATTTTAAAAAATATTGTTTGTTAACCCATAAAAAACTTATAATTTAATAACAATTAATTCAATTTTAACCGTATGAAAATATTAGTTTGCATAAGCAACGTACCTGACACGACCACAAAAATAACCTTTACGAATGAGAATAAGGAATTTAATGCATCAGGTGTTCAATTTATTGTCAATCCTTATGATGAAATTGCGCTTTCAAAAGCAATTGATTTGTGTGAAGGTGGAAAAGGTACAGTAACCGTTATCAATGTTGGAGATAGCTCAACAGAGCCAACGATTAGAAAAGCCCTAGCAATTGGCGCTGATGACGCTGTAAGAATCGATTCAACTCCCCGTGACGCTTATTTTACAGCATTTCAAATTGCTGAATATGCAAAACAAAATGATTTCAATATGATTTTATGTGGTAGAGAGTCAATCGATTACAACGGTGCTCAAGTTGCAGCTATGATTGGCGAATTTTTAGAAATCCCTTCCGTTTCTATAATCAAAAAATTAGACACAGATGGAACCACAACCACCATTGAAAGAGAAATTGAAGGTGGAAAAGAAATTGTTAGCCTAACTGGAAAATTTGTAGCCAGCTGTGCTGAAGGTGTGGCAGAAGCCAAAATACCAAACATGAGAGGAATAATGAGTGCAAGAACAAAGCCTTTGGCAGTAGTTGCTGCGCAAGAAGTTAAATTACTATCAAAAGTAATTTCTTTTGAAACGCCAACTCCTCGTGGCACTGTAAAATTAATAGAAGCTGAGAATGCCGAAAATTTAATCAACCTACTTCACACCGAAGCTAAAGTAATCTAAACCTAAAATTTCACAATAAAAATATTTTAAATATTATGTCAGTATTAGTATATGTAGAACAAGTAGATGGTAAATTTAAAAAATCTGTTTTCGAAACAGTTTCTTATGCAAAAGCCATTGCTACACAAATAGGAACTTCATTAACCGCAATTTCAATTGGCAACGTAAATGAAACCGAACTAAAAGAATTGGGTAAATATGGTGCCGAAAAAGTTTTAAACGTTGGCACCGAAGAGTTGAAAAACTTTGTAAACCAAGCTTATGCCTCTGTAATTTCAGAAGCGGCTGCTAAAGAATCTGCAAATATTGTCGTTTTATCAAACTCATTTACAGGCAAAGGTTTGAGTCCTAGAATTGCCGTAAAATTAGGCGCAGGTTTAATTGATGGTGCTACCAGCCTACCTACCATTAACGGAAATTTTCTGTCTGCAAAAAAATCAGCATTTTCAGGAAAGGCGTTTGCAACCGTTGAAATTCATTCAGAAAACAAAGTAATTGCTTTAAGTCCAAATGCTTTTGGCATTAAAGAAAATGCAAGCAACATAAGCATCGAGAACTATACACCTACTGTTAAATCAACAGATTTAAACACTTTGATAAAAGAAATTGTAAGAGCTAGTGATAAAATTTCTTTGCCAGATGCAGAGTTAGTCGTTTCAGCAGGTCGCGGAATGAAAGGTCCTGAAAATTGGGGAATGATTGAAGAACTTGCAAATTTATTAGGTGCAGCAACCGCTTGTTCAAAACCAGTTTCAGACGCCGATTGGCGCCCTCACTCAGAACACGTTGGACAAACAGGTATCGCAATCAGTCCTAATTTATACATTGCAATTGGAATTTCTGGTGCAATTCAGCATTTAGCTGGTGTAAGTTCATCAAAAGTGATTGTTGTAATCAACAAAGATCCAGAAGCTCCTTTCTTTAAAGTTGCGGATTACGGTATCGTTGGTGATGCATTTGATGTCGTTCCTAAAATTATCACTGCATTAAAAGCACACAAGGCTTAGTAAATAATGACTGAAGTAAAACTCGAAATTTTAGGTTTATACAAAACTGAACAAAAAACTTATGTTTTGATTTTTCAAGACGTAGAAAGAAAAAAGCACCTTGAAATTATTATCGGTGATTTTGAAGGTCAGGCAATTGCTTTAGGTATTGAGCGTATAAAAACACTCAGACCACTAACGCATGATTTATTTAAAAATTTTGCAACTACTTTCTCAATTGAAATTGAGAAAGTAGTTATTTGTAATTTTATACACGATACTTTTTACGCAAAAATTAGCTGTAAAAATTCAAAAAGCATAAAAGAAATTGATGCTCGAGTGTCGGATGCAATTGCTTTAGCCGTACGTTTTAATAGTGAAATTTTCATAAACGAAGATATTTACACAACTTTAGCTAAACCTAATATCGTTACTTCAGCAAAAGAAAATGTAAAAATTATTTACAAAAACCAATTTTACGACCTAAGTACAGAGGTGTTAAAGCAAAATTTAGAAACCTTTTTAAAAGATGAAAACTATGAAAAGGCAGAAGAAATTAAAAAAATATTAGACACACGAGATAAAGAAAAAACACAATAAACAGAAAAAAATGAACATTAAATTTAGACTAAAATTATTGAGTTTTTTACAATTATTTGTTTGGGGTTCTTACCTTACCTCATTTGGTAGTTACTTATTTGTTACATTAAAATTTTCTGGACCACAAATTGGTACTATTTTCACAACCTTAGGTTTGGGTTCATTATTTATGCCTGCACTTTTGGGTATATTAGCTGATAAATACATCAACGCTCAAAAAGTATTAGGTTTTAGTCATTTTTTAGGTGCTATTTTTTTATTTATTGCCACAAAAGTTACAAACGCTGACACCATGTTTTGGATAATGCTTGCCGTTTCAATGTGTTATATGCCCACATTGGCATTAAGCAATTCTGTTTCATTTAACATTTTAAAACAGCGAAAATATGATGTAATAAAAGATTTCCCGCCCATTCGTGTTTGGGGTACTATTGGTTTTATTTGTGCAATGTGGGTAATCGATTTATTGGGTTGGACTTTAAGCAACAATCAATTGTATGTAGGTGCAATATCAGGTGTATTTTTAGCCATTTATTCATTTACGCTTCCTAATTGTCCTACTTCAAACAAAGGAAATTCGCTTAGTACAAGATTAGGATTGGACGCTTTTATACTTTTCAAACAACGAAAAATGGTTATATTTTTCATTTTTGCTACGCTATTGGGTGCAGCTTTACAAATCACAAATATGATTGGACAAGATTATTTAGGTGATTTTGGTAAAATTGATGCCTATAAAAATTTATTCGCTGTAAAACACCCTGGCATTCTAATGTCTGTTTCTCAAATATCTGAAACCTTGTTTATTCTTGCAATTCCATTTTTCCTACATAAATTCGGTATCAAAAAAGTAATGCTCATGAGCATGGTTGCTTGGTTTTTTAGATTTGGTTTATTTGCATTAGGAAACCCTGATAACGGATTAGTACTTATTGTTTTATCAATGATTATATACGGAATGGCTTTTGACTTTTTCAATATTTCAGGTTCATTATTTGTTGAAAAAGAAACAGATTCAACCATACGTTCAAGTGCGCAAGGTTTATTTATGATGATGACGAATGGACTGGGTGCAATATTGGGCGCAAAAAGTTGCGGATATGTGGTAGATTATTTCACCGTCAATGATACTAAAGATTGGCAAAGTATTTGGTTTACATTCGCTATTTACGCCTTATTTTTAGCTGTTGTTTTCCCATTTGTATTTAGATACAAACATAAGCCTGCCGAACTAAAAGACATAACCCACTAAAAATGAGCAAAACAAGGTACCGATCAGAAAATGACTGTTTAAACTGCGGTCATATTGTTGAAGAACAATTTTGTCCAAAATGTGGTCAAGAAAACTTAATCGTTAAAGAAAACGCTATTCACATGGTTAGTCATGCTATAGCCGATTATTTTCATTTCGAACATAAGTTTTTTGGCACTTTAAAACCTTTATTATTTATCCCTGGGCAACTTACAAAAGAATACATTGCAGGTAAACGACTTTCTTTTATTCACCCCATTCGATTGTATATTTTCATCAGCATTGTTTTCTTTTTAGTAATGTTAAAAGATGAATCGAAAGAAACAACAGAAAAAAAACAATACAACAAAGAAACAAAAAGCAATGCATACGCCAAACAAAAGAACGATTGGAGTTATATAGGCGATGGTAATCTAGAATCAAAAAACGATACAACTCTTGAAGCGTATGAAAAAAGGCAATTAAAGCTTGCAGATAACAAAAAAGACGGTTTTTTTGCTCGTCAATTTAATAGAAAAAAAATTGAACTTAGATTAGACCCAGATTCAGGAAAAAAATTCAAAGAAGGCGTTGTTCATAACGTACCCAAAATGATGTTTTTATTGCTACCACTATTTGCACTCATATTAAAGCTTGTTTACATACGAAAAGATAAATACTACTTTGAACACTTGATTTTTTCGTTTCATCTTCATTCCGCAATTTTTTTAAGCATACTGCTGGCTCTGTTTATAAATTGGATAAGCAGTTTTTACACAAACATTGAGAGCTATATTATTACGACGGTAAGTTTATATGTTGTTTGGTATATTTATAGAGCACTCCGTAATTTTTACGGAAGTAAAAGATGGATAACTATACTTAAACTCTCGTTTTTAAGCATAGCTTATTTTACGCTTTTAATCTTGTCTTTAGTTGTAACAGCTATAGCTACTGTTTACCTTTAAACTAATTTATTTTCTTTTGAAAAAAAGAAAATAAATACAGCTTATTCCGCCAAAATCAACATCAAATTTTTCTTCCACTAAAATTGAAATATCAAATGTTTCTTTGCTCATGGTTTTTAAAATTACATACATCAAATGTATATGATTTGAACCGAAAACCAAAACGGTATATGTTATATTTTTGTAAATAAATTATAAAAAAATACTTTCAAAAATTAAATGGCAGCTTTTACCAAATAAGGTAGAATTTCTTTTTGAAAAGTAACGAAGTTTTTACGTACGTCGCTTTCACTTACAGAGGTAAAAGCAAAAGAAAAGACGATACATTTGCTTGATTTGAGTAAAAAAGCCAAACCTTCTCTTTTTGTAGGATTGTTTTTAAATTGATCTAACTTAAGATAATTGGCTAACAGTAAAGCTTCTAATTGATCTGAAAGATGCTTTAAAAATTCTTGAGAATTAGCATTTTCACGCACAAAATCCCAGCCAATTAGTTCATTACACACCGTATAAGACAAGCGGCAAGTCTTCATAATAAGTGCTTTAAGATGTTCTTCTTCGTCATCATAAGGCACGCTATTGTTTATGATTTCGTGTAAATTGGCATCTAAATAATCCATCAAAATATCATCTAAAATATCTTGTTTACTTTCAAAATATTTATACATGGTACCTTTAGCAACAGCTGCTTTTTTTGCAATTTCGTTTACACTCGTTTTGTGGTAACCAAATTTTTTAAATAACTCCTTAGCTGCTTTTAAAATACGAAGTTTCACATTATCTAATTCCATTTTAATTCATAATTTGTAAAGTATTTCCTGCGATGGTTACTCTATATTCCCTAAGCGATTGCGTAGCGGGTGCTTTTACGGGGCTTCCATCCCACAAAGAGAATTTAGCTCCCGAGCATGGGTCGGTAACTGTTAAAGTAGGATCATCCAACTTAACGGCACATTTTTTTTCTGGATTTACCGTACTGCATCTATCATAAGCTACATAAACATTATCCGCTCTACGATAAATAATCAAGCCTGAAACGCCATGATTTGGAATTTCAACAGCACCTCCAGCGCTACTCAATCTATTTAATCGTGGGTCTGTGAGTGGCGAATTAAAATTCACAGGAACATTGGGCACTCCATTTTCTTGTTTACTACAACCTAAAAAAGAAAAGATTAGTAAAAAAAGTGCGAGAATTTTTCTCATTCTTTAAATTAAAGATGATTTGTATTGTTTTAAAAAACGAACGTCATTTTCAGAAAACAATCTTAAATCTTTGATTTCAAATTTCAAGTTGGCTATACGTTCTATTCCCATTCCAAAAGCAAATCCACTGTATTTTTTACTGTCAATGTTACAATTTTCTAAAACGTTAGGATCTACCATGCCACAGCCTAAGATTTCTACCCATCCGCTTCCTTTACACATTTGACAACCCTCTCCTTTGCAAATAGAACAAGAAATGTCCATCTCTGCCGAAGGCTCTGTAAATGGAAAATATGATGGACGGAAACGAACTTGAGTTCCTTCACCATAAAGTTCTTGAACAAAATAAAATAAGGTTTGTTTCAAATCAGCAAAAGAAACATTTTCATCCACATATAAACCTTCAATTTGATGAAAAAAACAATGTGCTCTTGCCGAGATGGCTTCATTTCTATAAACTCTTCCTGGCATAATGGCTCTAAATGGAGGTTTCCCGTTTTCCATCATACGAACCTGCACAGATGACGTGTGTGTACGCAGGGCAATGTCTCCATTTTCACTATCTTTTTTAATGAAAAAAGTATCCTGCATGTCTCTTGCTGGGTGTTCAGGAGGAAAATTTAAGGCTGAAAAATTATGCCAATCGTCTTCAATTTCAGGACCTTCTGCAACAGAGAAACCAAGTTTAGCAAATATTTCTACAATTTCTCTACGCACCAAAGCTAAGGGATGACGAGAACCAATCTCAAAACCTTCACCAGGTAAAGTCAAATCAATTTTAGCTGTTTCGCTTTGCGTGGAATGCGTATCAATAAATTCTTTAAGTTCGTTGTATTTTGTTTCAGTAATTTGTTTAAATTCATTTAACACTTTACCCAAAACTTTTTTTTCCTCCACCGAAACCGTTTTAAATTCTTCGAAAATATCTTTAATAATTCCTTTTGTACCTAAAAACTTAATTCTAAATTGCTCCAATTCTGAAGCATTGGTAGTTGAAAAAGCATTAATTTCGCTTGTGAGGGTTGTGATTTTATCTTGTAACATGCTGCAAATATACCTAAATTATTAAATTACCTTCAATTCCTTACCTACTTTGGTAAATGCAGCAATGGCTTTATCAATATGATGAAGCTCATGACCTGCTGAGATTTGCACTCTAATTCTTGCTTTCCCTTGCGCAACTACTGGGTAGAAAAATCCAATTACATAAATGCCTTCTTCGAGCATTTTAGCTGCAAAAGATTGGGCTAACTTTGCATCATACAGCATTACGGGTACAATTGGATGAAAACCTGGTTTGATATCAAAACCAGCCGCAGTCATTTTTTCTCTAAAATATGCTGTGTTTTTCTCCAATTTATCTCTCAAATCAGTGGTTTTATTCAACATTTCTAATACTGCCAAAGAAGCTCCTACAATTGATGGTGCTAAAGTATTTGAAAACAAATAAGGACGAGAACGTTGACGCAACATGTCTATAATTTCTTTCTTACCAGAAGTGAAACCTCCCGATGCGCCACCCAAAGCCTTGCCTAAAGTACCTGTGATAATATCTACTCTATCCATCACATTGAAATGTTCGTGTGTACCACGTCCATTTTTACCAATAAAGCCTGTGCAATGACTTTCATCTATCATTACTAAAGCATTGTATTTGTCAGCCAAATCGCAAATTTTATCTAAAGGAGCTACTACCCCATCCATCGAAAAAGCACCATCGGTAACAATAATACGGTGGCGGCAATCTTTGGCAGCAATCAATTGTTGTTCTAAATCTGCCATATCGGCATTTTTATACCTAAAGCGTTGCGCTTTGCAAAGTCTTACACCATCAATAATAGAGGCGTGATTTAATTCGTCTGAAATAATCGCATCTTCTTGATTGAACAATGGTTCGAAAACACCACCATTGGCATCAAATGCAGCTGCATATAAAATCGTATCTTCAGTACCTAAAAAATTAGATAAATTTTCTTCTAATTTCTTGTGAATATCTTGTGTTCCACATATAAATCTTACCGACGACATTCCGTATCCATGCGTATCAAGTGCATTTTTAGCAGCTTTTATCACCTCTGGATGAGCCGACAAACCCAAATAATTATTCGCACAAAAATTAATTACTTCTTGTCCTGTACTTATTTTTATATCTGCTCTTTGTGGTGTTAAAATGATTCTTTCACGTTTATAAAGTCCGTCTTTTTCTATTTGCTCCAACTCTTGTTGCAAAATGGGCTGTAAGGTTTTGTACATTTTTTTTAAATTTTAAGTCACAAATATACATTAAAAGATAAAAATGCCTTGTAAAAAATGCAGCTATATTTTACTATTTTAATTTTAAAATAGC
>JAIEMU010000120.1 GCA_019751895.1 Sphingobacteriaceae bacterium
GTTTTCGGGTTCGATATTGTCGATTGACGATAGAAACCCACCATTTAAAACGTTGAAAGGCGACAGGGTTTGGTTTTATTTGGGCGTGGATGTGGGCAGTAGAGCGATAACCTGCTGGGTGTATGGCGACAAAAAGGAAGGGATTATCCTTGAATTTTATCGCCAAATGGTACGCAACTATGCTGAATGGAATTTGTGTTTGCCTGCGGAGCTGGAATGTGAAATGAGTTTGAACTCAAGTTTTACGAATACCTTTTTGAAACCTGGGGTGATGTTTGATGACATAAAAATGGAAGCCAACAACGCAAGGGGTAAATACATAGAAAGAGTAAACGGCGAATTGCGCTACAGAATGGAGAAAGGAAGAGAAGGATGGTTGGCAAGACCGAAGGCATTGAGCGAACCCAACCAAGCAGGTGCCGACATTGAGAAAGTACCTCGCCTACCCTTTGACAGGATTGTGAATGAGTGCTTGCAAGACATTGAGGATTGGAACAACGAGAAGCATCCGACAGATACGCTAAGCAAGTGGGATTATTTTATACAAAACCAACACCCCGACTTGAAGCCTACGAATTACAAAGCATTTATGCGCCACATCGGCTACAAAACGGATACCAGTTGCAATGTGGGGAATATCCGATTTAACAATGATTACTATTTGATTGCCGACAATGGCAAAGTAGCCAAAGGCGAAACGCTTATCCGCCACATGATGGCAATAGAAGGCAAAGACATATCCGTGTATTGGCTAGACGACAACGATGGTAAGGTATTGAAAGCCTTAGCCTATTACCAAGGCGAATATGTGTGTGAGATAGTAGCCAAACCAAAGCCAAACCGAGCGAAAATAGAACGAGGCGACAAAGACTATGAATATGAAGCCCAACTAGCCGCCTACACCAACACGGTGGACAGCTTTGCGAGAAACGAATACCACGAACTCGATATGGTAACGATTATCGACAACCGACCTAAACCAGAACGCAAATTTAAAATTAAAACGCTACGTCCATTTATTCATACCGATGAGGTGGCGGAGGTGTTGCCACCAATAGAAGACGAACAAACAGAAGAATTAATCCAATCTAAAACCCTACTAGAAAGATTTTAAGATGATAATCACGAAAGAGTACAAACAGAAAGTAGCCGATGCGTTGCTACAGATACGCAACAATTTTGACGGCTCGGACAAAGCATTTGCCACGCAATGGAGCATGAATAACGCCGTATTTAGCAGGCTAAAAAGTGGCGAATTGGACGGCTTACTGAAAGATAACCAATGGCTATCAATCGGTATGGAGCTAAACGTGAACCTGAACGAACGCAAATGGGTAATTGCAAAAACAGATGTGTTTAAAACGATTGAGGAGGACATTCTTTTTTGTAAGGAATACGGAAAGGCTCGCATTTGCGTAGATGACTGTGGCATTGGTAAAACCGCTACCGCCAAGTATTTGAGCAAAACTTTGAAAAACTGCTTTTATGTGGATGCAAGCCAAGCGAAAACCAAACAAGCCTTTGTTCGCCTATTGGCTAAAACAATTGGCGTGGACCATACGGGTAAGTATGCCGACATCAAAGCCTTGATAAAATATTATTTGAAACAACTACCTCAACCGATGGTGATAATAGATGAGGCAGGCGATTTGGATGTGAAAGCCTTTGTGGAAATAAAAGAATTTTGGAATGCGACTGAAAATGTGTGTGGTTGGTATCTATTGGGTGCCGATGGCTTACGAAAATACATCAGTACAGGTATCGAACGTAAAAAGGTTGGTTTTAGAGAGATTTTCAATCGCTTTAGCGACAAGTACACCTCGCCAGTGCCGACCGATAGACAGCAGAAGCTGGCGTATTATCGCAAGCTAATAACCGATGTGTTGAGTGCGAATCACAACGACAATAAGGTGATAAATGAGATTGTACAAAAGTGTTTGATAATGGGTGAAGATGGGCAAGTGAGCGGATTGAGAAGAGCCGAAAGTTTGTTGATACTATACACCAGAGGGCAATAATGGCAAGAGCGATGACGATGAAGAATATGCTGGATATAAAACATGAATTGTTTGTTTTTGACGGCATTTGGGCGGAGACGATAGGACAGCCTACTAAAAACGGGTTTTGGATTATCTATGGTCCCGAGAAGAATTTTAAAACGGCTTTTGCCTTGATGATGGCGAACTACTTGCGCCAACATGAGCGCACCATTTATGTATCAGCTGAGGAAGGTAGCGATGTGGATTTTGTAAAGGCATGCCAACGCATGGGCTTGGATGAGAAGAGTAAAAACATATTGTTTACCGAGTATGAGCCACTTGAGGAATTGACCACGAGGCTAAACAAACAGAAAGCCCCAAGGATAGTTTTTATCGATAATGCAACGGTGTATAAAGATGAGTTGGAGCGTGGCGGATTGATGAAGCTAAAAAAGGACAATCCGAATGTGTTGTTTATCCTTATCGCACACGAGGAACGCAACTTGCCTTACACCGCTCCTGCGGTTTTGTGTAGGAAATTGGCTAAAAGGATATTCCACGTAAAAGGTGCCGCAGTAGAAGTATCGGGCAGATGCCCAGGCGGAACGATAGTGGTGAACGAAGAGAAGGCAGCGTTGTATCATGGTAGTAGGGTTTGACGTTGTACGTTGGAAGGGTTGTACGTTGTACGTTGGAAGGGTTGTACGTTGTACGTTGGAAGGGTTGTACGTTGTACGTTTTACGTAGTACGTTGAACGTAAAACTTAAAGCATAAAAAAAAAGAGATATGAAAACATTAGTAAAAAACAGCCTAGTAGGCAGAGCGAGGGCGGAGAAGCGAGGGATTGTGGCGGAGGTGTTGGATTTGTTGGATTGGACGGTGGAGATGTATTGTGATTATCATTGGAGTGTGTATGAAGAATTTTTTGGGCAGCGTTTCGAGGGTTATCCTGTGGTGATGGCGGAGTTGATGGCTAACCCAGTGATGCAGGGATGGTGGCGAATGGAGGAGTTGAAACGCTCTAAGGAGTTGTTGGATTTCGTGAAAAAACAAGCACAATCGGAGGCTTATGTGACTGAGGGTGGCGAGTTGGTGATGCTGGAGGGTGCGGAATATGATTCAACCTATTGGAACGAGGAATATGTGTATGTGAACAGCGTGGATGGGTTGTTGAATAATGCGATTTTTTTGGAAGGTTATGATCAGGTGTTGAACTTAATAATTGAACAAAAATGAAGGACAGAGTAATCGACATCTTGAATGATGTATGCGCTTGTTTTGAGGTATCGAAAGAAGCGTTGTTGTCGAGAGATAGAAGACAGGAGATAGCGGATGTGAGGCATTTTGCGGTTTATGAAATCATGAAAACTGATGATTTGAAGTTAAAGGCATTGGCAACCATTATGCGCAGGGACAGAACGACACTGATGTATAGCTCGAAATTGGTGGAGAACTTATTGTCTATAAAGGATAGAAAGTTTGTGACGATGGAACGTAAATTTTTTGCCTACCAGCATTTGAAAAAAGAACAAGAACAAGACATTGTAATTATGAAAATAAAACTAAACAGAGCACAGCTAGAAGGCGTGGAACTGCTGATGCGTGTATTGCTAAATGAAAACAAACCGAAAGACATAGCCGAGTTGTTGGTGAGGGACATCGTGTATAAACTTTACCAAAAGATACGAGCCAAAACGGAGGTGATTGGTTGCCCAAGGAGTGGCTATGGCGTGAGCTTAACGAACCAAGAGGCGATGGCTTTTTATATCT
This sequence comes from Sphingobacteriaceae bacterium, assembly GCA_019751895.1. GTDB lineage: Bacteria > Bacteroidota > Bacteroidia > Sphingobacteriales > Sphingobacteriaceae > Pedobacter. The sequence continues at coordinate 3,751 of JAIEMU010000120.1, forward strand.
ACTACCAAAACGTGGAGGTGGATGCGGAGGGTTATAAATATGAGGCGTTTCAGTTGCAAAGGATTTTTGCAGAAATAGATAGAATTTATTAATGGTTGGATGAGGGACGTTTTACGTTGGACGTTGAAAGTTATACGTTTTACGTTGGACGTACTACCCTTCTAAATTATAACGTAAAAAAACAAGATTATGGAAAAGAAAATATACATAGCTGGTAAGATAACTGGGTTGGCGGATTTGAACAAGTCGAGGTTTGAAAGAGCTGCCGAATTTTTGAAAAACGAAAGGTCGGTTGAATGCGTAATACCATTGAACCTAGACCATACAAAAGGCAACGAGACTGGCAAATGGGAGGATTATATGCGGGTGTGTATTGCTGCCCTGGTTGAGTGTGAAGCGATAGCGGTGTTGGACGATTGGTTTGATAGCCGAGGGGCAAGAATGGAGGTTGAGATTGCAAGGGGTTTGGGGATGTCGATGCTGGTACTGAATGATACGGAGGATAAAGTGGTAAGGGTGATTGAGAATTAGATTGGAAGGGTTGGACGTTATACGTTTTAAGTTGAACATATTACGTAAAACTCTTCAAACGTAAAACGTAAAAAAACAAAAAAATGGACATAAATAAATTGACAGCACAGGAGCGCAAGGCGCTGATGGCTGAATTGGAGGCAGAGCAAGCCAACGAGAAGAAAAGAATAGCAGATGAGCGTAAGGCTTATAAGGATTTGGTAAACGAGGTTGTGCCACCATTGGTAGAGAAATTGCAGGAGATGAGCCTAAGCATGGGCAGATTGAAAAGCCTAGTGTATGCTGAGATGGAACGCTTGGTGGCAATGAAAAATGAAGTGTATAAAAAAGACGATGGGCAATATACGCACACGTTTAGCACAGATGATGGATTGAGCATAACGATTGGCTACCGAGTAAATGATGGCTGGGACGATACCGTAAACACAGGGATTGCCAAGGTGGAGGAATACATCAAATCGTTTGGCAAAGATGAGGAAAGCATTGCTTTGGTTTCGTTGGTGTTGAGATTGTTGAGTAAAGATGCCAAGGGGCAGTTGAAAGCCTCGAGGGTGTTGCAGTTGAAAAAGTTGGCTGATGATACGGGTGATGCTGGGTTTATTGATGCGATTTCTATCATTCAAGATGCTTATAGACCTGTGCGCACGAAGCAGTTTATAGCGGTGAAAGTGGGCGGAAAAGATTTGCCGTTGAGTATTACAGAGGTGGAGATGTAGGGTTGGACGTTGTAAGGGTTGGACGTTTTACGTTGTAAGTTGTAAGTTGAACGTTATACGTTATCCCGAATGGTTTTATGGGTGGTTCGATTCCGCCCACGGGAGCAAAAAATATAAGAAAATGAAAATACGTTTTTTAAATGAATGTGCAGCTGATGGCTGTAACAAACAAAACCTTGGTAAAGGTATTCAAATGTGTAATAAGCACCAGCAGATGTATGAAACTGGAGTAGCCTTCAAAGCCTTTTACGGCAAAAAAGTTTTAAAAAAGAATTTTCAAAAAAAATAGAAAATGACAGAGAAAGAAGTAAAAGAACTGGGTTTTGAGTTGTCAAACAGTTATACCCATAACCAGTATAATACAAATAGGTATAAAAAGGGTTGTTTGCAGGTTGAGTTTACGTATGAAGGTAAAAAAATGGTGCATAGTGATTTGATGGTACTAGCCTTAGATGTGCATCCAATATCTATAGATGAGTTGAAAACGCTGTGTGGGATATTGCTAAAGAAAACGGCTTAGATCCTTCGTTCCTCAGGATGACAAAAAAAGAAAGTATGAATAAAAACGATCAATACATTATCGACAACTATTTGACGGTTACAAAGGTTCAGCTGTGTAAAGACTTGGGGTTGACTAAAGCTGTATTGAATGGTTATTTTAAACGTTTGGGGTTGAAATTACCTGCCGATTTGATTATCGAAAGAAAAGCTAAAGGGAGTTTTAAAAAAGGACATTCTCCGGTAAATAAAGGCAAAAAACAAAGTGATTTTCTTTCGGCAGAGCAAATAGAAAAAATTAAAAAAACGCAGTTTAAAAAAGGACAAAGACCATACAACTGCTACGGGGAAGTCGGTAAAATTACCTTAAGAAAGGATAAAAGAGGGGTGATTTATAAGTTTATCTGTTTGGAGGTTGGTAAGTGGGATTATTTGCATCGTCACCTATGGCGAGAGGCTAACGGGGAGATACCTAGTAAACATGTGGTGAGGTTTAAAGATGGCGACCAGCTGAATTGTGTGTTGGAAAATTTGGAACTGATAAGCATGAAGGATAATCGGTTGAAAAATTCAGGGCCCATGTTACTTACGGAAAGCTACCTTGTAAAGTGTATTGTAGGTAGAAAAAACAAAATAGATCCAAATATTTTACTTGAAAATAAAGAAATAATAGCAGCTAAAAAAAATCAATTATTGTTAAATAGAAAAATTAAAAAACATGGCACAAAATAAATTATCGGATTTAAACAATCACTTATTCGCACAATTGGAACGCTTGGGTGAGGAGGATTTGTCGTCTGAAAGAATAGACCAAGAGATTAAAAAGAGTAAGGCAATCAGCGGTATTGCGGCTCAAATCATCAAGAGTTCTGCCCTGGTGTTGGAAGCTACTAAGATGGTGTCGAGTGGGGAATTTACAGAAGATAAAAGGCAAAGTATCGAGAAAAAATTGTTGGATTAAATATAATAGACAAAATAATGAAATCAACAGATTTAACAGAAAAGGAAAGGGACTTGCGCCAAAATATTAGAGGGTTGATGGTAGCCAATCTTTTGACTATTGTTTACACCGATTTTATAGCAAGCAATTATAAGCACGACAAAAAAAAGGCAAATCTTGTAAATCGTTGCAGAGCTAATGTGAAAAATATGAAGTCTTTATCAAACACAATCTGCAACAATCTTAATTTATCAATAGACGATGAGTTGTTGACAGAGGAGGTGTTACACCTTATGGATGTGGTTTGCAAGGTAGTTGCTATGCCAAAAGAAGAACAAATGAATTTTTTAAACAATTAAAAACAACAATAAAATGGAAACTTCAACAACTAATCCACAACAGCTACAACTTACCGAAAGGTATAAAAATTTACCCAACTTACCGATAATAAAGACAAAGACGGTGATTATTCAAGGTAGTAACGTAACCCCTAAGAAGAAACGTAAAAGATATAAAAAATGAACACATCACATCCAAAATTTAAAAGAATGATGGCGCTTTTTACGCAAACGGGTAAACAGGGTTATCGCCATACTTACGCTTGGGAGGCGAGTAATGGCAGGACGGAAAGCACCAAGGAGCTGGAGGAATGGGAGGTGGATGCGGTGATAGGTAAATCGGCGAGGTTGCAGACGGGATATGGTGGTGGTATTGGTAGAGATGCGATAAATCGCGTCTCTACGGCTGGGGATAAACAACGTAAAAAGATGATTGCCATAGCAGGTAAGATGGGTTGGGGAGCGGACAGCAAGGCGATTGTATCTGCTTTGAACGCTTGGTGTTTGAAACAGAAGTATGAAAAGCCATTGATGAAGCATAGCGTTGATGAGTTGGGTGTGTTGCTGTATGTGTTGGAGCATAAAGTTTATAAGAGCTACCTGGAGGGATTAGCAAAATGAGTAGTTATGTATTGAAGAGCAAGAAGCTAGATGGAGCGATAGAATTGCATTATTTAAACGGCGTTTTAACGGCGATTAAATTGGATTTAAAAACGCCAATGACGGCCAAGCAATGGGCGGTGTTTGTGAGCTTGATAAGGTATGATGAGGAGGTACTACATTATGAAGATTATGGCTTTGTGGTGGAGAAGTTGGCGGCCACCAATGAAAAGATAGCTTTGTTTTGTATGCTATACGAAAAGTATGTGGGTGTGAAGTATAAGGTAAGCGGTGCGGATGCTGGTAAGATAAAGCTACTGGCGATAGATGGGGATTTGTTGTTGCGGTATTTTAGTAGTGAGAACTTTTTGTTTAAAGGAAAATACAGCATTGCCAACTTGGCGAAGTATTATAATGAGCTGAGAGCGGAAGTGCTGGCTAGGGATAAACCGAAGTATCCTAATAATTGGAGTGCGGCTTATGAGGCGAAGTTGCCTCCTGCGGAGTTGGGTGCTTATTGGCAACATTTGAGAGGCTTGGGCTTAGCGCCTAAAAAGGATAGAACAGGTAGGACGGTGGATTGGGTTTGAAGGGTTGGACGTGGTACGTTTTACGTGGTAAGTTTTACGTGGTAAGTTTTACGTGGTACGTTGGAGGTTAAATATTAAATTAAAAAAAATGTATAAAACAGAAACAATAGAAAATTTTGATGTGTATCATCAATTGAAAAGAAGCATAAGTGAGGTAATATTAAATTTGAAACATATTATAGCAGCAAGGAAGCATAATGAAAAGATAGTTTTTGAAAAGGAAAAATTGATGATTTACCATATTGGAGTTACAATTTCGTCTAAAGAAATTACTTATTTATACAAAACACAAGAAGACAGAGACGCGGATTTTGAAGAGTTGAAAGAGTTATTGCTTTGATAACACATAGATGATTATATAAATCAAAAGCCAATTATTAACAGTAATTGGCTTTTTTTGTGGTATAACTTTTTTTGTGTGTGTGTTTGGTATTGGTTATTTTTGTGTCAATATGGCATACAATCGAAATAGTTATCTTAAACGAGTGAGGTACATTGTATCGGTTTATCAATCTGTGAAAGAGCGTGACAAGCCTGACACTTACATTGTAGCCAATATCTTTCCTAAACATAACATTTATATTACCTATCGCCAATGGATGAACATTAAAGGTACGCCAATACCTAATGCAAATAATCAATTAAAAATATTTTAAAAGCCGTTTAAAAACGGCTTTTTTTATGCCCCAATACTTCCATTAAAACTGAATGCCACCTCAACCTCTGTTGTATTATCATCTGCATAATCTTCAAATTCGGTAGTAAAATTGAGTTCTCTAATTCGTAAACCGATTTCGTTTCGGTTTTGGCTTTTGGCATCTGTCCTGGTAAGTGGAGTGCAAAAATCGGGTTGCCAATTTTGCAACACATGAACTAGTTTATGTTCGATTTCGTAGTAATTTAAAGCCTGTAGTTTAATCAATTCGGGAGCGAGGTTATAGCTTTGTGAATAGGGAGCAAATAGCAAAACTAGGTTTATGGTTGCTTGTCCTAACTGGTTATTTCCTTGCAGGGCAGAATAATTGGTATTGGTAAAATCAATCAGCAAGGCGGGATAAGCGAGTGTAGCCCTAGTATCGTCAAAAGCGTATTGTCCAAAGTTTTGTTCTACAAAACGTATTTCAGGAACTTGTGTTTGAATTTGGTTTTGAATTTGTAAAAACAAATTAGCGAAAAATGAATTCATGGTTTTAGTTTTTAAACATATTGGTTAAATCTCTTACTACTTCTCTCTCGATAGCATTGTTGAGTACAGGGCTATCATTTGGCTGTACGGGCATAAATTGGCGCTGAGGTATATCTACCTTTCGGGTATGTGCTTTTACGTTGCTTTCGCCAGTTTTTTGGGTCATGGTTTTGGTTCGTTCCGTTCCGTTTTTATTGAACTTACCTGTTTTGATACTTACCTTGCCATAGCTATTTCTTGTGTGTGCTTTGATGGATATAGTGCCTTTAAAACCCTCGTTGTGTATTTTGGCGTAGGGTGTGGCATTTTTTAGCGTTACTTGCCCTGGTTGTGTGGTGTAATAATTTGCTGCCCTTAATGCACCTGTTTTGACTAAGGTGGTGCCTTTGCTTTTTTTCCATTTTTTGAAAGTTGCACCCTGAAAGCCTCCTGCCCTAAAATTGCCATTGATAAAACGTAAAGCAATGTTACCTGCTTTGGCAGGAAACAAGTTGTTGGCATAGTTCTTAACCTCTTTGGCTTTGGTTAGTAGTACCTTTTCAAATTCTTGCGGGGTCATTTGTATTTTAATTGAAAATGTTTGTATGTTTACGCTCCCAGGTATTAAAAAAAACACAATGGAAAACCTTTTTTTGAAAACTAGAATTGCTTTACTAGAATCGTTCATTCTCAATAATGAAGATGCTAAAAAACGGTATTTAGATTTATTAAACGACTTAAAACAAGAAATCAAGAAACATTCTGAGGGGTCGGATACAGAACCTTTGTTAAACATTCTTGAAGAACACGCTCTAAACATTCAGACTCTGAAGGTTTAATATTTCGTAATTCATTTTGCAAATTCTTATCCTTTTCCTCTGCGATAATTTCTGCTACCATTGGTGCAAGCCATTTTTTAATTAATTTTCGTATCATTTGTTTTGTGTTTAAAAGTATTTTGTATATTTGTGTCAGAAAGGATCTCATAGTAACCTTACCCGTTCTGATGAGGCAATCAGTTCTTTAGTAGCGAATGGCGTTTGTTGTTCGCTATTTTTTTGAGGCAAACTTCAAAAGACCTCTTCTCAATTCTTTCAGCCGATTTTCGGTGTCTATTTCATACAATGAATGAGCCTCATTAAGGTGAGTCATTATTGTAATTGCTCCAGTTGTTTTGTTTGGTTCGTTTACATCATAATATTTAAGATAAAATGTATTTAATTTTTTGTTTTTAGAATCAATAGTTGACCAAATTTCGTCTGGATTTTCAATAATGTTTTTCAGTTCTGTACCATATTTAAAACGAGGTTCATCGTCATTTATATGTGTTTTAAATCGTTCTGTAAACAAAATTTCAGTACCTAAATTATCTTTTACAACAATTTCATTGCCACTCTTATTTACATTTTTATTCCACCAATCGTTATACTGTTCGATGGTTTTTTCTTTCCATATAGGTAGGTCTGTTGCCATTTTTATTTTTTCTAAAGATTGCAATCCATATTGTTCCCAACTTAATTGTATCTCTTTACCGTTTGCGTTTTTGAAATAAGGGTGTTGGTCTTTAAATATTACTTTTGATTTCCCGACGTTGTTATCAAACAAAGGATTGGTAACGATTTGTTTGGCTAATTTACCAGCTTCAGCATCGGTATATTTTACGTTTTGGTTTTTACCAGGTATTACGGTACACCTACAGTTCCAGTCGTTTTGTGGCATAATTCTATTCCACACGGTGCTGTTTTTGGGTAAGGTTAGCTTGTCTAACAATCGGTGTTCATTTCTTACCTTTCCATCGCCCACGGTTGAATATTCTAAGCATTCAGTATCTAAGGTCTCCCACTTATGCGCCATGATGGCACTTTGCTTGGCGGTATTGTATTCGGTGTTTAGATGTGTGTTGTTAAACACATAGCCATCGTTAGCAATCCTTTTTTTGAAAGAGCCAAATGATAAAATATTACCTTTTTCATCTAGCATACTATCCCTAAAGTGTGTGATTTCGCTAAAACTTTTGGCTGCCGAAAAAGCGTAAATATTGTTTTTCAAATAAGCCGACAAAACATTTCTATTGTCATCGTAATTAAAAGAGATGCCACCAAGTCCCTCATTTATCCCTTGTATCAATTTTTGAGCTGTTTTAAAATACAAATCTTTGTTGAATGTTGTATTTGGGTCTTTTAATAAATCATTCGCAATTTGCGTATAAATGTCGTCCCATTCTGAGCTGTCATCGGCTAGGTTAGGCAGGTCGAAGCCTCCACAATCTTGGCAGGTGTGGCTATACAAATCATTCAACTGCCCAACTAGTGTTGGGCTGGGTCGAAAAAATCGGCAATATTTTTTAGTATTTTATCGGCAAGGTTTTGTTTTTTAGTTTCTATCAGTTTTTTTTGTTCGGCATTCGTTTTTGGCTCAGACTTAGACTCTGCCTCCTGTTTGCTTTTTTCTATCATTTCAGCTTTTAGCTGGTCGTAGTTTTCGGGTTTAGGAATGCCGTAGGTTTGATAATAGTAATCATCTCCGATAGGCACCTTTGTGCTTACGAATGTGTCAATTTCCATGCGAAGTTTTAAACCCGTTAGGTCTAATTCTAGTTCATACTTAAATGTTCCGCCAGCTACATTATATCCGTAAGATTGTAGTATGGCAAGGAACTTTTCGGAATTGAGCAGGTTGCTTACAAAAGCTAAATCGGCTTTTGTAATTTCGTCTTGTTGTTTGCCGTGTTCTTTACTTTGTGCGTATCCACTCGATTTGCTAGAGGTTGTTGTTTCGGTATTACCCAATATACAGATAGCCATTTCGTTATTACAGGCATCTTTAAAAGTGCCTTGTAATTCGCCAGTACCGTTGCTAGTTTTTCCGTCTAACATCGAAAATTCTGCTTGCTTTGGCACCATCATCGCTAATGAAGAGCCACTATTGTCGAGTAACTGTTTTAGCTCATTTTTTGTTTGCGTATCGTAGGCATCGTAGTATATGATTCGCACAGGTTGTCCAAATATCTCTACATATTGTGCCCAATCGCCAAAGTTTCCACGCTTATAAATGGCATACATAGAGCAAGGTAGAAACAAACCCAAATCGTGTTTATCGCCAATCACCCAAACAAAAGGCATATCTTCGTAAGGGAAGCCGTTGTCTTGTGCTACGCCGTATTGTGAACGGGTAATTAAACCTTTTTCGGGCTTAATGTGTTTGCGAGGAATAATTTCAAATTGAAATGTTTTGCCTATGACAAATTCAACACCTGATATTCCCCAAAATTTACTTTCTAAAATTTGAGTGATTAAATTTCGCCCTGGGGCACTTGTTATCAATTTGGTAATATCTTCATTTACTTTGCCACTGGGGTCAATAAACTTGAGTGTTTTGTTCAACACATTGTTTATTCGCTTGGTAACGATTCCATTCAGGAAGCCGTCCATTGTATAAATATCATGATACAAATCGTACAAACCCGTTCTATTTGGATAGTAGATACTTTCGGCTGTAATTACATCATTTTTTAAAGTTTGAATGTCTTTACGTTGCCTATTTGGCGATACGAGTGTTAAATCGTTGATAATATATTCGGGTGTTGTTTTAGTTGCCATGGGTTAAAATCTATTTGTTCGTTTGTAATTTGAGTTCCAAAACACAGGGTTAGCGTCTTTGCTTTCGTCACTAGGTGTATTGGGGTCGTCTATTTTATAAGGCCAGTTGGGATTTATGTTTCCATTTTTCACATCGATAAGCCAACCTGGTTCTTTATTGTTGCCAATCATCAAACTAAAATCATCTGCAAAAAGTTGAATGTTTGCATTTGGATTTGCTTTTCTTACCAACCAATAAGAGGCTACAATTTTAACGCACTTTTTTAAGCTTTCATCCACATAAGTTGGCGCTTGTGTGTCGGTGCCAAACAATGCTGTTAAATCGTATTTAAATAAGTATCCTTTAATAAAATCTTCGGCTGCTTTTAATTGCAACAACACCTCGTTTGGGTTGTTACGTGTAATTTCATTGATGATTTCAGGATATAATTCGCTGTTTAATTCGTTGGGTTGTACTAACATATTTGTGTATTAAAGTCTGTGTTTGCTTTTTTTGCGTTCAAAAAACTGAATTGACCCT